>DATLDN010000326.1:0-11463 GCA_035525855.1 Gemmatimonadaceae bacterium | reverse complement strand
CGAAACCGAGAACGACAGCAATCCGTGAATTCCAATTGCAGCGAGAATGAAAGCAATCACAGCGAACGCAACGAGAGTTCGAACCTGCACCGACCTCGCCGCCGTCGCATCCGACAATACTTCAGATAGCGGTTTGATATTCGAGATCGGCTGTTCGGGATCAACGTGCTGAACAATTCGCCGGATCGCCGGAATCAGCGTCGCCTGAGACAACGACGATCGAATTACCAGAACCTTCGGCGCGTAAAACGAGCTGCCGGTGTCGGGAAACTGCTTGTATGACATGTATACCTGCGGCTCGCTCGCCTGCTCGGGCCCGCGCACTCGAACGTCGCCCACCACGCCTTTGATCTCGAGTGAAATGCCGCGGACCTTGAAACGCTTTCCGATGGGATCTCCGCCCGGCATGTATCGCCCGACGAATGATTCACTTACTACAGCAACCTTCGGGTGATTCGCGTCGTCGGTCTCATTGAAATCATTGCCTCGTCGAACTGGAATGCGGAGGGAGTTGAAGAAGTCCGGTGTCGCGTAGCGCGTGCTCGCGTACAAACTCGGCCTCGCGTCAGGCGCTCGTCCTTCCGGAATTACGCTCCCGATTCCGCCATACATCTCCATTGGAAGCCCGGTAACGTATGCGGCACTCGACACTCCGCGAATGCCGCGAACGCGCCCGAGAACTTCGTCGACAAACGCAGCACGGCGCACGTTCATATCGTACTTCGGTGATGGAAGCTCCGTGCGAAGGGTCAGCACGTTTTCGACTTTGAAACCGGGATCTGTATCCTGGATTCGAAGCAGCGCACGGAGAAGGAGTCCAGCCGAAATCAATAGAATCACTGACGCCATTACTTCGGCGACTACGAGAGCGGATCTTGCGCGCTCGCGTCGCCCGCCGCCCGCGCGCGCGCCATCGCGAAGGCCGTCCCCGTCGAGCCGGCCCGCCGCTCGCCACGCCGGAAGCACGCCAAATCCAACGCCCGTCAGCAATGTGAGAAACGCTGCAAACAAAACGATACGCGGGTCAACATTCGGTGCGTCCGCAATTGGCAGCGTTGTCGGAACGAGCCGCGTCAACAGCGGAACCGATACCATCGCGATGAATACGCCGAGCGCGCCACCAAGTATTGAAAGCACAAAACTTTCGGTTATCGCCTGACGAACAAGACGCTCTCTTCCAGCGCCCAGTGCCGACCGCACCAGCAGCTCGCGGCGCCGTGTGAGTGCGCGGGCGAGAAGAAGATTGGCGAGATTTGCGCACGCAATCAGCAGAACACAGCCGGCTGCCCCGCACAGCGCGAGCAACAGAAGCCGCGACTGTCGGGAGAATTCGTCGCGAAGCCGATCGACTGCAAAACCGGTTTCCCCCAGTTCTGCCGGATGCTCCTTGCGCAGTCGGTCACCGATGAGATTGATCTCCGCAGCAGCCTGGTCGCGCGTTACGCCTGACTTCAGCCGGGCGAGAACGTACCAGTAGGTATTGGACATGTCATCGTCGCTCATCAGGTCTGTGCGTATCGGCATCCAGAGAGCAACGTCCCGATTCGGATAATGGAAATTCTTCGGCATCACACCGGTTACAATGCGCGGTGACCCATCGATGGTCACTTGCCGGCCGATAATCGACTCGTCACTGCCGAACCGCGATTCCCAGAGCGAATAGCTGAGGACGACGCTCGACGCATCTCTCGCGTCGGTGTCCGTTATCAATCGTCCGCGAAGTGGTTGCACGCCAAGCATCGGAAGCAGACTTCCAGTGACATATGCCGCGTTGAGACGCGCAGGCTCACCGCTCCCGACAAGATTGACCGCATCGAGGTAATTCGCGCCAAGCGCCTCGTACGATCGAGTAGCCTCTCTCCAGTTGCGATAGAGTGCGGGTGAAATTTCGTTTCGTCCGCTGCCGTCCAATGAAGATTCCCAAAGCTTCACGAGCCGGTCTGCATTGCGATACGGAAGCGGCCGCAGCAGAACGAAATCAGCGACAGAAAAAGCAGCGGTGTTCGCTCCAACGCCAAGACCGGTGACGAGAATTGCAGTTGCCGCAAATCCCGGCGACCGCGCCAGAGTGCGCAGACTGTATCTCAGATCCTGTCGCAGAACATCACCGTGAACTGCGGCTGAGGTTGCGATCGTGTCGCCGATTGTTTCGAGCCACAGGACAAATCGCGAGAACGATCCCGATGTCTCGCGATGGCGGGCTGCAAAGATCGATTGCAGCTCGCCGCCGTACTCCGCGCGGAATGATGCGGGATAAAGGTGAAGCAGCGCGGAGAACAGCTTCATTACGCTTTGCTTAGAACAAGTCCCTGCGCGCGCGCCATTCTCACGAGCGATGTCATTCGCTGTACTTCGGCTCTGGCTACGTCTTCACCGAATGGAGTGATGCGATAATACCGTCTACGCTCGTCGTCGAATTCCGGCGCGGGGCGGTCGCGTGTTTCCCTGATGAGCCCCTGCTCGAGCATGCGCTGTATCGAGCGATACAAAGTTCCCGCGCTCAGCCGGAGCTCGCCGTCAGTGCGCTCCTCGACGTCCTGGATTATTGCGTATCCATGACGGTCCTCACGCGCGACCGCGATAAGGATGTGAAATGTCGCTGCCGGAAGCGGAAGCAGCGCGTCGATCTTCGGGGTGGAGTTAGGCATTACACAATTAGTGGTGGTGGATCGGGAGCACCGGTATTACCGGTACTGCCGGTAACTCTTGGACATCGAAAGCGGGTTTATTGATTTCGTCCTTTCTTCCTTTTGTCACGACGCCGCCGTCCTTGATCGAGGTTTTGGCCTGCGCGTCGCCCCAGTACTCCACATGTCCGCCCTGCGTGACTGTAGCGAACAACGTTCGTTGCGCAGTTGTCAGGATTCGGCCGCCCTGCTCTATAAATGCCGAGACTTTGTCGACGGGGAGCGATCGCGTGTCGACAGTGCCGCCGTGATGAGCGGAGACGGTAAGCTCCCCCCTCGGCGCGAATGCTCCCCGCGTTTGGAGCAACCCCCCGCTCTCGATTGACAGACTCGTAATTACAGGGACGACGATTTCGATATCGAGCTGATATCCGCGCGGGCAATGCTCGCGCACGCATTTCTCGATGACGAGCCGCCCGTTGTCTACTGTTATCCGCGAGTAGTCGAGAGTGCCTTCAACGAGTGTGACTCTTTGCGGAGATCCCTGCCGGATGAACACGTGCGCGCCGTCGTGAGTCTCGACAGAGCTGAACGGCGGCACTTGAAGCGGCTGACTGGGAAGAGTTGCGGGTGTCAGTAGTAAGACTACCCGCCAAATGATGGTCCATGATGACATTTACGTCTCGATGTTTGTACTCCATCAAGACTATATCCGATGCGGCTATATTGTCAACGGATATATTGCTTCGCGATCATCATGTGGACACCCACGTTGCCGTCGACGAGCACGGAAATGCGCACTTACTTTCCGGAAATCGCGCGCATCAAGCTGCCGTCATCTCCACCAAGCTCCCAGATCATCACGCCGCCGAGGTTGTGCTCGCGCACGTAGCGTACTTTTTCAGCCACTGATTGAGGATCGTCGTAGGTCACCCACGTTCCGCTCGTTGAGTCATGCAGATAAGGAACGCGTGCGTCGGGCTCCCAGTAACGAACGAAGCGCGGATCCTTGAGGCGCGATTTCGACAAACCTTTCCAGTCGCCATCGCCATTACCCCAATTAGCAGGCCTTCCACTCGCAGGCTGAAATAAACCGGCGTTCGTGTTCTGCACGTTGCCGTACGCGCGCGCGTAAAATGGAATTCCGACGAGAAGTTTGTTCGCAGGGACGTTTGCATCGAGAAGCCGCCGAATCGTCGCATCGACGTTGTATTCGGGCGTCGGATCAGTCTTCGCCGCGTACAACGGTGAATTGAATCCCGTACTGGTCGAGCCGGAGTGATAGTCGTACGTCATGACGTCGATGAAATCGAGCTGCGATGCCACACGTGCCATGTCGAGACTTGCTGCGCGCGGGCCAGCACCGAGCGCGATGGCGAGATCGTAGTGCTTGTTATCGATTACGCCCTGGGCGGCCAGCTGCTTTCGAATCTCGGCGAGAAGCAGAACGAAATTTTCTTTGTCTTCGGGGCGCTCGACATTGCCTTTCGCTCCGCCGCCGGTGGGATACTCCCAGTCGAGATCGATGCCGTCGAACAATCCGTTCGTCTGGTGCATGAACGTTTCGATTGCGGACTGCGCAAACAGCTGGCGAGTTGAATCGTTGAGAGAGGCATCGGAGAATCTTCCCGACCGCGTCCAACCGCCGATCGAGATGACGAGCCTCAAATGCGGATAGCGCTCTTTAAGCGCGCGGAGCTCCGCAAAGTTTCCACCCGGGTTTACTGCAGCGACGGAATCGCAGACGCCAATATCGAGGCAGCGATCGCCGAGTGTGACGCGACCTTCCGGAGTGATCTGCGCGAAGGCGTAGAAGATGTGCGTCAGGTCTTTCGCGGGCAGATCAGCGATACGTGTTCCTTTCGAGCGCACTCCCCATGAGGCGAGATAGCCGACGACCCGCATAGGACGGTCGCTGGCCGGCGGATTCGAAGTGGTCTGCACCGACGCGCAGCCGGCACAAAACATTGCTGCAAACACAAGCTTTCTATGCATGACCGCAAATCTACGCATTTCTTGCATCTCGTCAGGCGTCAGGGTACTTTGCGATACAAAGTACCCTCGTCGATTTCAAGGAAGCATCTGTGGAAAGCAAGTTCAAGCGCCTGCGGGCGGCACTCAAGAATGCGGTGGTCTGGGGAGTGATTTGGGGCGGACTCGGATCTCTTGTTGCGACCGTTATGCGACTTCGAGACAACATTCCGTTTGGGTATGCAGTGCTCGACGGAATCGGGATGGGCGTCAGGATTGGGGTTGTCGGTGCGCTCGCCAGTGCAGCGTTCTCGACATTCATCAGCGTGGCGTATCGCGGAAAGAGTCTGCGTGAAATCAGCTGGGTTCGTTTTGGAATCGGCGGGGCAATTCTCGCTGGTGCATTCGTTCCGCTGTGGATGGAAACGATGAATCTTCTTACGGGTGGTTCACTCGTCCCGTTTAATCTGATCAGGGATGATATTGTTTTCTCGACAGTGTTCGGGGGGATCACTGCGGCCGGTACGATGTTGCTTGCGAAGCGGGATGAAGCGAAGAATCCGGTGACTGTCCAGGACTTGCTCGAACAGATGGAGCGGCAAACTCTCAATCCTGGCGAGATTGCGTTTCATGAGGAGAGAATCAAAGCTCGTGCGGTGAATCGTCGGAGCTGATCTTCGCGTAGTGGTTAGTCATGGCGTTAGGACTCGAGAGTGGAACGGTTCGAGTAGTAGAATACAATCCCGGTTGGCCTGATCTCTTTGCGAAGGAAGCCGAAAGAATTCGCGCAGTTGTCGACGCGTCACATTTGTCTGTGACGCTCGAGCACACCGGCAGCACTTCCATTCAGGGGTTAGCGGCAAAGCCGATCATCGACATCCTCGCAGGATATCCCGACGGCGCGATCGTTCACGACTACATAGAAGCGTTACAGGCGGCTGGATATACGCATCGCGGCGAACAAGGAATTCCGGGCCGGGAATTTTTCCGCCGCGGAGACCCGCGTTCTTATCATGTGCACATGGTGTTGATTGGAAGTCCGTTCTGGAACGATCATCTTCTCTTTCGCGATCGTCTTCGTGCCGACGCGTCGTTGCGTGACGCATACGGCGCATTGAAACTCGATCTGGCGAAACGGTATCCTCGTGATCGCGAAGCGTACATCGATGCGAAAGGACCGTTCGTTGCCGATGTTCTATTGGCAGCGCGAAAATCTTTACGTACTTAAGCTGGCGCCGCCGGAATCGGACCCGCGTGAACGAGCTGTCTTCGAACCAGGTCTACGCGGAGATTCATTCCCTCCAATCCGTGAGCGCCGAACAAGGTCAGGTCACCTGGCTCTCCGAAGACCGCGATGGCCGGTGATGATCTACCCGCCGCGAAAAAGAGCGCGAAACCCACTTCGCGTTCCAGTATTCTTCCATCCGCCGTCTCAAAACGATCGATTCGAACGGGACTGACCCCGAGCTCACGCAGGAAGTCAGCGGGTGCCCAGTTGTACTCGCTTCCGGTGTCTACCATGACATCCGAAAGGCTGCGTCGATTCTCGGGATCGTGCAGCGATGCTATCTCTATAGTAGTGCGGAGAATTCCCATTGAATCGATCATACAAGCCCCCGCCTCGACTGCGTTATCGGAATTGCACGTGCATCATCAATAATACTTACGTGCAAGACCGATGGCTCTTACTTGCGCGTCCTGGCCGAGCTGTTGAGCGCGATCGCCTCACGAATGAGCGCCTTGAATGCGGAAGCGTCCAGTTTCTCTCCTTCATGAATATCAATCGCACGGCGCACATTTCCGTCGAGACTCGAATTGAATAAATGCGCCGGATCTTTGAGTGATGCGCCTTTGGCGAAGGTAAGCTTCACAACATTCTTGTAGGACTCACCCGTGCAAATAATTCCGTCGTGCGACCACACCGGAGTGCCCGGCGATTTTGCTTTCACCCACTTCACTTCTTCGACGACGTCGCGATCTGCTTCCTTGATGAGCTTCCGCATTCTCGCCAGAGTTTCACCGCGCCAGTCGCCAAGGTCGGCGATTCGTTTCGTGATCTGCTGCGATGCGGATTGAGTTGCGCCTGCGTCAGATTTTTTCATTTCATTATCCCCGTCGCCATTTGGTTACATACGGCAATACGAACATGTACAGGCCCGTGAGCATGAGCGAAGCGAGAAACGGCAACGGCGAGTAGGTCACCCAGTTCACCGACTTCCCGAGCCCGAGCTGAACGAAGTTGGCGATGACCGTCAACGTGAACGCAATCGAAAGCCATCGATGAATTTGCCGCATCCAGATTTTCATGTGCGCTCCTCTGCAGCAAACTGCTTTGCATACTCAGCATGCAGTCTTTGCCATCCGCCGAACTTGATCGCATCCTGACCAACGATTCTTCCAAGCGGGTCACCGCTCAGCAGGTGATCGAGAACGTCGAGGCAAATGTGCCAGCCGGCTGCGCCCATCGAGATGTAACGTCGATCGATGTTCGTCCACAAAGTGAGTCGCGTGCCATTGGCAACACCTTCGAGCTGCCATCGCATATCGAAGCCGCCCCAATTGTACTCGAGCAACCGCGGAGCCTCGGCGCGTGTGACTTTCGTTTCGGTGACGTGTGGCGATGGTGCTCCGACAGTCGTGAGCTTTACTGTGTTTCCAACTTTATCGAGCCTGCCATCAGCATCGAACGGCGCCCACTGCTGAAGCTCTGCAGGATCGGTAAGTGCATCCCAAACTTTTTCCGGTGAGTGGGTTAACTGGCGAACGACAACGAGGGCCCAAGTGCCGCCCTCCTTTTGAATTGTCGTTCCTCTCGCCGGACCCGGATCGTATTGCGCGCGGACGGTCATTTTCTTCTCCTTGTCTTTCTTTTCTTTGATGTCGGCCGATGTTTGCGATCGAGGTGTCGCTCGAGAGCATCCAGGTGCTTCGACCACAGTTGTCGGAACGGTGCAAGCCAGTCGGCAATCTCCTGAAGTGGGTCAGGCTTGAGTCTGTACACGCGACGCTGTGCATCGACGGTTGATTCGACGAACCCAGCCTCTCTCAAGACTCGCAGATGTTTCGACACGGTTGGCTGCGTCATTCGAAGCTGTCGCTCGAGCTCTCCAACCGAACGTTCCGACGATGCGAGCAGACTTAGTATGGCCCGGCGGTTGGGCTCGGCGACGATGTTAAAAGCTGACTGCATGGACATAATATGCTTATATACGTATATACGTGTCAAGGCATAAACCGTACTCGGGACTCCAAAGTCTCTTCGGCTATATTTCCAAACCCCGCTCAAGTGATCGGCTATGACTGCTTCAGCCACGAAGGCGTTCGTTGTACTCGGGCTCGTTATGTCTGGCGGTTCGAGCATCGCAGCACAGGAATCTCGCGGCTGGGCTGTCGAAGGAGTCGTTGGCCCCGGCGATTTACGGGAATTGTTTAGCGACGATTGCTGCGGACCCACTCGTCATTCGTGGGGCACATCACTGGGTCTCCGTGCGAGGCGCGACATCGGCAATCGCCTGGCGTTAGGTGTTGATGGAGGATTGACCTTCGCGAGTCACCGCACGATGAAATGGCTCATGGGCGTTGGATCGATTGCGGTGGCTAATCGGCTAATGCCATGGGCGCAGCTCGGTGCTGGCTTAGTAACTCAGCCGGGAGAGTGTCCTGCGGATGGACTCAATTATGGCCCCGGCTGCGATACCGATTTCACGCTGGGCGCGCAAGCTGCTGCTGGGTTGCTATGGCATCTGACAGAACACGTTGGGCTTGGAGGCGAAGGAGCCATCGTTCGTGGCCTCGACAAACGCGCAACTCATTTTACTACGCGACGCCTCGCAGCGACGGTACGGTTGCAGTAGACATCGCGACATGGTGACGGATTCCGACCTTGCGCTTATGGAGTCAGTACTCGTCGCAGATCGAGATCCTGAGATCGTCTCTCTGGAGGCTCAGATGCGAAGTGCTCAGCTCGCGGGCGATTCATCCTCGCTCGCGGAATTGATCAGCGAAGATCTTTTGTTCGCAGGGCCGGACGGAAATCTTGCAACCAAAGAACAGGATCTGTCTACACATGCATCGGGCGTGGTTCGTTTTCGCGAACATGAGCCGCAAGAACTTCGCATTAGACGAATCGGTGCAGATGTAGCGATCTCATCTCTACGCGCTCGCCTTGTCGTCGAAGTTGCAGGAAACGCTGCAGCAGGAGTTTACAGATACACGCGCGTATGGTGTCGCGAGAGTGGACAATGGCGTGTTGCCGGCGGCTCGGTGAGTGAGGTCAAGACCGTCGGCTAACAGTCCTCGCAGTTCCACGAATCTTGCACTCGCTCTAAATCACCAATGCGTATCCAAACCTTCGATCCCGAACACGCGCGGGGTGTGCGTCGGCTCCTCGTCGCAATTGCAAAGCGACGGTACGGCGTAGTCCCCGGCATTTTCCGCGTCGCGATGGTCGACCTGAAGCTCGGCGCACTCCTCGACCGCCTCTACGCTCATCTTCACATGCGACGCAGCTCGCCGCTCTCTCGCATTCAACGCGAAATGCTCGCAACTGTTGTTAACGGGAAAGTCGGCGGCGCTCCCTGACTCGGTCTGCACACAGCGGCCGTGCGCCGTCTGACTGGGGACGAACATCTGAGCATCGAGTTTGCAACCACGTGGCCCGAATATGATCTCGACGCGAAAACACGCGCGCTCCTTTCTTACGCGGCGAAGCTGACGGACCAGCCATCGATGCTCGAGGATACCGACTTCGACAAACTCCGCGCGGCCGGATGGGACGAGGCAGGTATCTATGAAGCCACTGCACTCGCCGCGTTTTTCAATTTCACCGGACGGCTCGAAGCCGCTTCAGGATTGCCGCCCGATGAGATTCCAGCAACGGTACGCATGCTCGAAGCGCGCACCTGAGCGTCATGATCGACCTCGAGATTAACCTCCAGCGGGAGTCGTGCTGTTCCAGACTTCACGACTGAAAACCCAGCGACCGTCTGACCCGCGATGCCATAGCTGCACATAACTACCTCGGTCAACAATGAGTGCTCCGCCGGCGACCGGCTCGAGCGTCCACACAAATTGCGCCACCTCCGTCGCGTAATCATCACCAACAAATAGCTCGCGATTCGTGACGTCGAGGCTCTTGGTGCGCAGTTGTTTCAGGAATTGTTCGTACCATGCACGCACCGCCGGTTTCCCTCTAAGAATCGGCTCGTTTGGCGGCATGATGATCACGTCATCGGGCATCAACGCAAGAAGAGAATCCTTGGAATCGCTGCGCAATGCTGCGAGCAGTGCGCTCGCCGCTGTATCAACGCTTGCTCGCGAAGCCGCCGATTGATCAGTTGTCGACTTAGGCTTCGGTGACGAACACGCAGCTGTGGCTCCTATCGCAAGGAGACATGCCCAGCGATAAGCTTGGATAGGACGAATCATGAGTGATCTTCTCGCGGTTGGAGTCGGGCCAATCTTCTAAACCTCGGGTCAGAATGCCAGTCTCGTTTATCGCGTCGGTGGTGATTGTTTCGGTCCTGGCTCGGGCGCTTGGCGCACTGTCCGGCTTCTTCGGCGGGATCATTGGAAACCAGGGCGGACTTCGGGCTGCAGCGTTATCGCGCTTCGATCTTCGACCAACAACTTTTGTAGCAACGTCAACCATGATAGGCGTGATGATCGATCTCGTTCGATCGCCTGTCTACGTTTACCGGGCTGGCCACCGCTCAGCGACATCATCGTCGCGATACCCATAGCGACAGCAGGTGTCCTCACAGGAACGATTGCGGGAGAGCGGCTCCTCTTCGGACTTTCGCCAGAGAGATTCCGCCGAATCATCTCGGTTGCGATCGGCTTGCTTGGAGTGTGGTTCCTCGTGCAGCCCTACATGCGAATGTAGGCGCAACCGGCATTCTGCGCTCGAGCAAGCCCGAAGATTCCTGACGGCACTGCATACGCACTCTTGATCAATCCGTTGCGGAGATCGCTGTGGACATCATCCGCAGTTCGCCCGGACTTGGTAGCGAGTCGCTTCGACAAATGCCCCATCGCAAAATCGCAGACCAGAACAATCGCGCCGCGATCGACGAGATCTGCCATCGAGGGCAGAGTGATCCCAGGCGCGGGACTCGGCGCGCGATACCAGAACGGATTTCGAATCGCCGGCTGCTGCGTTGCCGGATCTTTGACATTGTATTCTGCGCCGAGCGAATACCGCTGCCACAGTGCGTCGGTCATGCCGGCGCCAATGGCTTGAGTGCGAACATTGAGAACGACTCGCGCATTGTAGGTTCCCGCTCTATACGCGCTTCGACAGTTGTCGAGATAACGCTCCGCTAACTCGAGTACGATTGGATCGGCCGGATCACCAACACTCGGCCAGTCGAATATGGCGCGGTCGGTCGCTGAGCGAACCGTGTCGATCCAACTCAGATCCCACTCCCCAGCTCGGACGGTTGAACCGTCGTGAACGCTCACCGCGGAAGACGAAGCACATCCCGCGAGTGCAGCAGTCGAAGCCAGGAGCCCGACTTCGGTGAGAAAATTTCGACGTGATCCATCTGCCATTACACGAGTCCGTTGTGTGATCAGACAATCATAGCACCCGTAACGCGCTACGTGGTGGAGTGAATAGTTGCGGGTGGAGAGCACGAAGCTGTAGCGTTCCCGAGATGAAACTCATTCCAATTGCTCTGATCGCCGGCGCTCTCGTAGTACCGGCTCGCACGGCATCATCGCAGCAATCGACGAACATCGATCCTGTCAGCGTGTCGCCTGACAAGTACAAAGTTCTCCTCGAGAACGAATACGTCCGCGTCGTCGAATACTCGATCGCTCCCGGCGAAAGTGATAAGCCGCACACGCATCCGGCGAAAGTGTC
>DATLDN010000325.1:0-5082 GCA_035525855.1 Gemmatimonadaceae bacterium | reverse complement strand
TTCGCTCGAACAAGGTTCGTGCGGCGTTAACGATCCTCGGCGTTGCGGTTGGAGTATTTGTTGTTGTTGCGCTATCCGCGGCAATTCATGGAATCAATGCGAGTGTCGCAAAAGATCTCGAGTCAGCTGGACCTACGAGCTTCTTCGTATATCGACGTCCTGTATCGCTCGCATCGATTTGCGATGGCACCGACGAGACGTGTCCTGAACGACGGAATCCTCCAATCACGCTGACAGAAGTCGAGGCAATCGCGCGACTGCCCGAGATTCTCGCGGTAACCCCACACGTTCCAGGCTGGGGTTTGAACGTTCGCTATAAGGACCGACAGAGTCGGAGCGTAAGTGTCGAGGGGTACAGTGCAGGATGGCTCGATGTCGAGGGCGGCGACATAATTGCCGGGCGTAATTTCACTTACGCGGAGAATATCACCGGCGCACGAGTCGCCGTGGTTAACGACAAGCTCGCCGAGCAGCTGTTCGCGGGATCGGACCCAATCGACAAGGTGATCAACATCGCGGGTACGCCATTTCGTGTGCTCGGCGTTTATCACAACGTCGGCAGCTTCCTTGGAAAACCAAATTCGGGCGCGGCGGGAACCGATCCGCGCGCGATGATTCCACTGGAGACCGGTGCAAGAAATCTCGATATGTCCCTACGGCGGCTGGATCTCACGGTGAAGCCACGTGCAAACGTCAGCCAGACGGACGCAATCGACGCGGTGACGACTACCATCCGTGGAATGCGCGGACTGCGTCCCAGTGAACCTGATAATTTTGCGGTCACGACGTCCGACATGCTGCTCAACGTGTACAACGGATTCTTCGGCGTGTTTTTCCTCGTGATGATTTCGCTATCGGCGGTTGGATTGATGGTGGGCGGAGTTGGCGTGATTGCGATCATGATGATCAGCGTGACGGAGCGCACTCGTGAGATCGGTGTGCGTAAGGCGCTTGGTGCGACGCGCTCGACGATTCTGTGGCAGTTCCTTGTCGAAGCGGCGACGCTTACTTCGATTGGTGCGTCAGTTGGATTGGTTGGCGGGTCGCTCGTAGCGTTTCTTGTGAATCGGTACACGCCAGTCCCCGCATCTACGCCGCCCATGGCAATCGTCGCAGCACTCGCTGTGAGCGCGGTGACCGGGATTGTTTTCGGATTGCTGCCGGCGATCCGTGCTTCACGTTTGGATCCGGTTGAAGCGCTGCGCTACGAGTAGGTCAAACGAACAGCGGTGACCCGTTGGGTTTTGGGTCAATGGTTCTCAGCCTTCGGCTTCCGAGTAATGAGTTATCGCTAGACCCAAAACACAAAACCCGCTAGCTGACCGCCGAGAACTATTGACCCAAAACCCAACGGGTCACCGCTGTTCCTCCTTAGATCCACCGTCATGCAATTCGTAGCGCAAAATGGAGATCGCTTCCCTAGATTTGCGCCATGAATTTCGTGGACGTCATCGCCACCGCATTTGGTGAGCTGCGCGCAAATAAAGTTCGGTCATTCTTCACACTCCTTGGGATCATCGTATCGGTGACATTCCTCGTCGCCGTCGTTGCGATCATCCAGGGAATGAATGCGTATGTCAGTGAGAATCTCGCCGGCGCACTGATCGGACAAAACACATTCCAGGTTCGCCGCTCACCAATTCAGTTGGGCTTCTTCGACGACGAAGCGTTCCTCCGCATCCAGAAACGACCGCGAATCAGTGAGGCGGATGCGCGCGCGGTTATGGGCGCTATTCCGAACGCCGTCGCGATCAGCATGCAATCCGGCTGGCCAACACCAATCGCCGACATCATCTACGGAAACAAAACACTGGGCGACGTCGCGGTGTTTGGCGTAACCGCCGCGTATCAGGTCATTCAGGATTATTCCTTTTCCAGCGGTCGACCGCTCAGCGACATCGATGACCAGGAGCGACGGCCCGTTGCGGTCGTAGGAGCAGACATTGCCGATCGTCTGTTCGAAGGCGTCGATCCGGTCGGCAAAGACATGCGAATCCTTGGCTCTCACTACACGATCGTCGGAGTAATTGCGAAGAAAGGTCGCGTTCTCGGACAATCGTTCGATGGATTCGTGCTGCTGCCGCTCTCCTCGTTCGAGGCGCTGTTCGGCCGTCGCAAAACAACGACTGTGTCCGTGAAGATGCCGACTGCAAACGACGTTGCAGGAGGAATGGCACTCGCCGATGGCGCAATGCGAACATCGCACCGCCTACGGCCGGGCGAAGAAAGCGACTACAGCATCGAAACCTCAGACGCGCTCGTTGATTTCTGGAAAAGTCTGACGCGCGTGCTGTTCGCCGTGATTCCCGCGATTGTCGCGATTGGAATTGTCGTCGGTGGCATCGTGATCATGAACATCATGATGATGTCAGTAAGCGAGCGAACGCGTGAGATCGGAATTCGAAAAGCGATGGGCGCAACGAGACGTGACATCCGGCGACAGTTTCTCGCCGAATCCATTGCGCTCGCATTCTGTGGTGGGCTGACTGGTGTACTCGTCGGCTGGGGAATGTCCGGTCTCGTCGCGCTCGCTTCCCCGCTTCCGGCCAAAGTCACCGCGTGGTCTGTTGCTGTCGCCCTCTCTCTTGGTGCCGGCGTTGGAGTTCTTTTCGGCGTTTATCCCGCCACACGCGCTGCTCGACTCGATCCAATTGCCGCGCTGAGAGCCGAATAATGTTCACCGATCTGGTTCGCAACAATGTTGCGGTGGCTCTCGACACGCTTCGCGCGAACAAGCTGCGCTCCGGGCTCACGATACTCGGCGTTGTCATCGGTGTGTCGACGGTGATGATGATGGCGTCGATCGTTCAGGGAATCAAAGATCAAATCGTTCGTACGATCGAGATTGCAGGCCCCTCGACGTTTTATGTCATCAAGGTGTTCAGCAACACTCCAGTGAATCCTGATCGGCTCCCGAAGTGGATTCGGATTCGCCCCGATCTCGTTGAAGCAGAAGCAAAACGGATCGCGCTGCTGCCTGAAATCCAGTATGCGGGGATGTGGGCGCAGTCGCAGGCCCGTCTGGAGTACAAAGGCCAACGAACTCAAAACCTCATAGTGAACGGCGCGGACGATCGCTTTCAGGAAGTTCAGGGCGGCGAGCTTGCCGAGGGACGCTGGTTTACCAAAGCGGAGCTTGCAAGCGGCGCATCAGTAATTGTCGTGGAAGAGACTGCGGCTCATAAAATCTTCGGACGTGAAGAGCCTCTCGACAAACAGATTCACGTCGCTGGGCGCCCAGCGACGGTGATTGGCATTTACGTCAAGCCGGGAAACATCTTCGAGCCCCCCGGTCAGTCAATCGGTGCGATCATTCCCTATCAGATGATGGATCACCAGCTGTTCATCGATAAAACGAACGCTCTGTTCATCCCGGTGAAGCCGAAGAAGAACGTTACCGCTGCAGAGGCACAGGAGGCGGTGACAATTGCATTACGTGAGATGCGCGGGTTGAGGCCGGCTGATAAAAACAATTTCGACATCATTACGCAGGACCAGATTCTCGACACGTTCAACAAAATCACCGGCGTTTTCTTTTTAGTGATGATTGTTTTGTCCAGCGTAGGTCTGATGGTTGGTGGAATTGGTGTAATGGCGATCATGATGGTTTCCGTCACGAATCGCACTCGCGAGATCGGCGTGAGGAAAGCACTCGGCGCCACGCATCGCGCAATTCTGATGCAGTTTCTTGTGGAATCGGCGACGCTTACCGGAATTGGCGGAGCGTTGGGAATTATCGTCGGACTGGCACTCGGGCGGCTCATCACGACCCTCATGAGCATTGAGACCGGCGTCCCGATACTTCTCACGATTATCGCAGTGGCTGTATCGGTGGGCATCGGTGTCGTTTTCGGAATTCTTCCGGCCCGTCGCGCCGCCCGTATGGATCCGATCGAAGCGCTGCGCTACGAGTAACTGAAGACGTGTCAGCTATATTCTCGCGATGACGACTGTAGACATTCTTGCGATCGCAGCACATCGCGACGATGCAGAGCTGAGCTGTGGAGGCACGCTCATTCGTGCAGCCGAGTTCGGGCGAACCACCGCGGTCATCGATTTGACGGCGGGCGAGCTCGGCACCAGAGGATCGGCGGAGCTTCGAGCTGAGGAAGCGTCGAAAGCAGCGGGGGTTCTCGGCCTTACGGCTCGCGAAAATCTTGGGTTCCCCGATGCGGGAGTCGTGAACACTCCGGAAACGCGCCAATTACTCGCGGTCGCAATTCGGCGGTTCGCTCCGACCATCGTGATCGCTCCGGCTCTGGTCGGCCGGCATCCCGATCACGCGGTTACTGCGCAGCTCATTCGCGACGCCTGCTTTATCGCAGGATTGAAAAAGATCGCGCCTGATGTGCCTGTTCATCGGCCAAAAAAGATTCTGCATTGTCTCGCTTATCGCGAAGATGCGATCAAGCCAACGTTCGTCGTGGATATCACTGACGCATTCGACCGAAAGCTCGAGGCGGTGCGCTGTTACTCGTCGCAATTCGATGATGCGATCCAGGGTGGAGAGGTTTACCCGAATGGAGAGCCGATGTACGAGATAGTGCGTCATCAGGCGGCGCATTATGGATCGCTCATCCGTTGTCGTTACGGAGAGCCGTTCTTTACGACGGAAACAATGAGAGTCGACGACGTCGCCGCGCTCGAGGTCGCGACCTTCTGACCGAAGAGCTCACCTACCCATCGTATCTCGCCCTCGACGAGCTCCTGAATCTTCAGCGGCTCAAGTCGTCGCCCGAACATCCCGATGAGCTGCTTTTCATCGTCGTACATCAGGCGAGCGAGCTGTGGTTCAAGCTGATACTTCACGAGCTGCGCGGGCTCGTAACAATTCTCGAAGCGAATGACACACTCGGCGCAGTTGCCGCGGTGAAACGGGTAAACGCCCTGGTGCGAATCGTTACCGCGCAGCTCACCGCTCTGGAAACCCTGCCCCCACAGCGTTTTGCGCAGTTCCGGGGATACCTCGGCACTTCGAGTGGATCGCAGAGCCAACAGTTCCGTGCGATCGAAGCGATGTCGGGTCTGCGCGATGAACACTTTCTTCGCGTGTTAGCGGAGCATGGTGATATTCCCGCGCTC
>DATLDN010000319.1:0-3049 GCA_035525855.1 Gemmatimonadaceae bacterium | reverse complement strand
TGCATCCACTGCGCGATGAGCGTTGCCTGGGTGGCGATGATCGCGTCCAGCAGAGCGCGATAGGGATTCGTTGCGTTGGACACATCCGGGTAGTGACGCGCGATGACGTGATCGGCGAGCTCTTTCACACCTTCGTAATCGTTGCGGCTCGCGAAGAATTGAAATGTACCGACGCGAATGTGGCTGGCTGCAACGCGAGTGAGAACCGCACCCGGTAACACTTCCTCGCGAAACACCGGTTCGCCAGTCGCGACGGCTGCAAGTGAGCGCGTCGTCGGAATACCGAGTGCGTACATAGCTTCGCTGATGAGGTATTCGCGAACGACCGGGCCTACTGCAGCGCGCCCGTCGCCGCCACGCGAGAACGGCGTGCGTCCGGAGCCTTTCAGCTGAATGTCACGACGCTCACCGCGACGATCGACGACTTCGCCAAGAAGAATCGCGCGTCCGTCGCCGAGCTGCGGCACCCACCCGCCGAACTGATGTCCTGCATACGCAGTCGCAATCGGCTCGCTGTTACCAGCGATGCTGTTGCCCGCGAGGATCTGTACTCCATCGGTGCTCCCAAGCGTAGCCGGATCGAGACCGAGCTCGATTGCGAGATCGACGTTGAGCTTGATTAGCCGGGGTTCTGCCACTGGCGTCGGTGACGTGCGTGTGTAAAAGTGTTCAGGCAACCGCGCGTAGCTATTGTCGAATGGGAATGAAACAGGCAATTCAAGCTCACATGTTGGATGCCATCAGTGAATGGCAGGAGTCACGCCAGAGTGGCGAGGACTCCGTGTCCGCACAATTCTTGCCGCCTGCGCACGCCATGCTTATCGCCTTCGCTCTAGCGATCGCCCTTGCACTCCTACTCGCCATCGTGGCGCCGATTCTCGCTGCAATCGCCACGCTGATTTTATTGTCTCACGTTTTCCGAGCCGTCATTCGGTACCGCAGCAAATGGCGTCTCAGGACAGCTACTTCGAAATGAAGATGTGGAAGAACAACGGCCTCTCGATCGCCCTCTTCTCACTGTTTCTGGTTTCCTTCGTTGGCCATAGCCTCTCTGGTTGGAAGGCATACAACCACGATCAACAAGAACATGGCGAAATCCAGATAGGATATGTTGAATACCTGGAGACGAGCGATTTTGGCGAGTCAGTCTTTGAGAACTGGGAAAGCGAATTTCTCCAGATGGCGTTTTACATCCTGCTGACAGTCGCGTTGTACCAGAAGGGATCGGCGGAATCGAAATCTCCTGGTGAAAAAGAAGACGTCGACGAAGATCCCGAGAAGCATCGCAATGATCCAGACGCGCCCGGCCCGGTCAAGGCTGGTGGCTGGCGTCTCGCGCTCTACAAGAATTCGCTCAGCCTCGCGCTGCTCCTTCTTTTCCTGTTTTCATTCCTTGGCCACGCCGCGGCGGGCGCGCGCCATTACACGGAAGAAGGACAGGCACACGGCGCGCACGAAACCGTTGGTATGTTTGGCTACATGGCGACCGCGCAATTCTGGTATGAGTCGTTTCAGAATTGGCAGAGCGAGTTTCTCTCGGTCTTCGCGATTGTAGTGCTCTCGATCTGGCTACGGCAGTGGGGTTCGCCGGAATCGAAGCCGGTTCACACCGCTCACCATGAGGGGGCCTAGCGCAATACACGACCGTTCTTGACGCGCAGCTTGATGTCACGAAGGACTCGAAATCCCTTGCCGGGGAAATCCCCGAGCACGAGGAAACTCGCTTCACAACCTTCATCGAGGCAGCCGACTTTCCGTTGAGGGAAAATCGCGCGCGGTGTGACCTGACTCCATAGAGATAACAGCTCCATATCCGTGAACACACCTAGCGACGACAAATACGTCGCCTCGCCGACGGAGTCGTCTCGGTATCCATCACTTCCCAGCGCGAGCTCAACGCCGGCCGACTTCAGCGTCCGCAGATTCTTGCGCGCCAGGTTGTCGAAGGCACGTCGTCGCAAGCTGTCGACGCCGGTTGGAAGAACACTGCTGATGCCACCCAACGTAGTCACTACTATGATGCGATTTTTTGCAGCCAGCGCTGCATCGTCTTTGTTAATCTCGAAGATCGCGGGATTTGGAAGTTGCGCTTTTTCGTCACCGCGGAAGCCAGGCGTGTGATTGATTTCATCGACACCGGCAATAACGGCGTTGTGGAAGTCGGCCGCCGTCTCGACATGTGTCGACACGCGGAGTTTCGCGGCATGCGCCCGCCGCACGATGTCCGGTAGCAGGGCGGGGTTCAGGCCGCGCCAATTTTCATACGCACTATCCTGACGACGTCGCTCGTATTCTTCCGAGTAAGCCAAAACCGTCTTGATGAAATCCGGTTTGCCTGCGAGGATGCGCGGCCACTTCGCTGCGAGATCAGCCGCAGTGTCTATTATCCAAAGGAAACCACCGTCGCCATCAGCCTGTGTCATTCCGCCACGTGCGACATTGCGCTTCCACAAGTCAGTCGGATGCCCGCCTGTGGGGATGAGGAGTCCATTGGAGAAAACGGCATCCACAGTTTGCGGATGATTGATCAAGCGATATGCGACGAGTGAATCTCTGCCTCGTGGAAGATTGCCCGGATTCTTGATATAGAAGACACCGTCGCGGAGGTACTTGTCGATGAGCTGTGCGGTGCGTTCCGGCCCGGCATAATCGATGTTGTGATTGTGCGCTTCACCAAATGGCGGAACGATGTAGCCGTTGTGAACGTCGAGAATAGAATCCACACGAGCCGGACGGCGGTGGATGATTTTACCGTCGACGATATAGCGTGAACCCGAAACAAATTCTTGCCCGGTCAGCCAGTAGCCATGTCTCACCTCGATCACCGGCGATTGCTGAGCTGTGATCAGAACAGCCGCAAGAATGCTGAGCACTTGGGTCCTAGGGGTCGGCAGTGAAAGGCTTACCTGTAATCTGTTCGATTTTGTGCCGTGCGATTGCTTCACGCCGCGGCTGTTCGTTCAGAGCCAGAAACTTTCGATACATCTTCTCTGCTTCAGCGTTACGCTTCAGCTTCCACAGCGTCTCTCCGAGATTGGCATACGCGATT
>DATLDN010000315.1:0-3966 GCA_035525855.1 Gemmatimonadaceae bacterium | reverse complement strand
AGGTCGCGGATCTCGTGATAGTTCCAGGCAGGCACATGTCGAGCATTGGCGACATCGGGAAGGCCGGGGATCCGACTTTTGCCGCTGTGCGGGCTTTCATTGAAAACCCGCTGTCGGTGAAGCAATAGCTGCTACACCGTGTTGAATCCCTTGTCGATCATAGAGGCGAGCGCCGCGTATGGGACAGCTCCCGACTGCCTGACAATTTCTTGTCCAGCGCGGAACACAATGCTGGTGGGAATCCCGCGAATCTTGAACGACTGAGAAATTTGCGGAGCAGCGTCGGTGTCCAGTTTCGCCACAATCGCGCGACCGGAGTAATTTGACGCGAGCTGATCGACTGCGGGCGCCATCATCTTACACGGCCCACACCAATCAGCGTAGAAATCAACAATGATTGGCACCTGACTCTCAGCGATCGTCCGCGCGAAGCTATCACTATCCAGCTTTACCGGACGGTCGAGCAGCATCGGCTTGCTGCAGTTCCCACACTTTGGCTGGTCGGCTGCGCGGGCAACATCGATCCGGTTCCAGGTCGCGCAGAACTGGCAACGCAAGGTTGCCTTTGTTTCCGATGCGGCGGTGTCTGCCGTTGTTTCCACGTCGATGATCTCCCCGGGTAAGTTTCAGGCTATGACATCTACAATCCCTCAACTGCAAAAATTGCCGCAGCCTGGAGACCCTGCTCCCGACTTTACTGCCCGGTCAACGACGGGCGAAATGGTCACTTTGTCTTCGTTTCGTGGACGGAGGAATGTGCTGCTCGCATTCTTCCCGATGGCTTTCACTTCCACCTGGCGGAAGTCGCCGTACTGACGTAAACAACAGTTTGTGAGACGGCCCCTCGGCGATCGAATGTGACTCGCCGAGGGGCCGTTCGTCTTTCTGGTGCTACGGAGTGGCTGATGCCGATGAGGTATTCGCTGCGCCGGGCTTTTCACGCAACGCACATGAAGGAGCTGTATGTCAGAGAAGTGCGCCCGCGTATTCGCACCAAAGTTTCGCCGCACGCGCCGCCGGTCGGGCTTCAGCATGCTGGAAATGCTGCTCGTGCTGATCATTATCGGGTTTCTGGTGAAGATCACCGTCAACAAAACGTCGCGCATCATGCGACACGAGCGCGTGAACCGAGCCGCGCAGGTCGTGCTGCAGGATCTACAAAACGGATTCGCGATGGCCGGTCGGCAAAGGGCTCCAGTCCGTTTGACGTTCACGCCATCTACGAAGACTTACGTGTTCACCGATCGCGCAACGGGAACTGTGCTTCAAACCCGCGTCATGGGATATGGCACGGAGTGGCAGCTGTCGACTTTGAGCTCGAGTGTGAGCCCGGTCGACGTTCTGCCGAATGGGATCGGTTCGTCACCGTTCGCAGTGACTCTGAGTCTTGGCGATTACACGCGAACGGTGACTGCGTCCAGTGCAGGCTTCGTGAGGTCCCAATGATTGACGGGATAACGGGCGAAGAGCTCGTCATTGACGCGCCCGCATCGCCTGCGCCTGCGGCGAAGACGCTTCGCAACAAGCGAGGCGGGTTCATCCTTCTCGAAGTAATCGTCGCGATCACTCTGCTTGCGTTGATCCTTACTCCGCTGGCGGCAATGATCTTCAAGATCACGGCGCGCTCTCACAGGATCGTCGGCAGCGCCTATCGCAATGCGGTTCTCATGGAGCAGATCAACCTGCTCGAGTCGCTTCCATACGACAGTCTGGCGACGGGAACCCGAACCGTTCAATTCACCGCGAAACCCTACCCGCATGAAGTGAAAGTCATCGTCGCGCAGTACTACGTGAAATGGCAGCTCAAAGGGAAGACTGTGAAGCTCATTATCACGCCGACGAACACTCTCTACAAGCCGGACACAACGAGCTTCATCCGATCAACAGCGAATACGCTCACCGCGTTCACGAGCGACAACCAATGAAGCTCCGACTCTCGGCACGAAAAGGCTTGTCGCTTTCCGAGCTCATCGTCGGCATGGTGATTCTTGGAGTGATCGGCATGGCGCTGACGCGGATCATGGTGACGCAGGCACGGTACTTTGACCACCAGAAGACGTCGAACATGGCGCGCAACGTTTCGCGCGGTCCTCTCAATCGAGTTGTATCCGATCTGCGAATGGTCGAGGCGGAGGGCGGAATCACCGCGGCTTCGGCGACGTCAATTACTGCACGCGTGCCTTACGCGATCGGCGTCGTTTGCATAAGCACTGGAGGGGCAACGCACATCAGCCTGCTTCCCGTCGATTCGGCCATGTACGCTGCCCCTGGTTACTCGGGATACGCCTGGCGCAACGGTGAAGGCCGATACGAATACAGAATGACCAGCGTAACGAACAGCTCGCTCAGTACCGGTGTACTCCTGAACTGCACAAACGCTGCGGTTGGCAATCTGACGGCTGACAAGGCGAAAGTGGTGGCTATTACACCCCAGCTGAGCGACACGGCGGATGTCGGAACGCCCGTCTTTCTGCTCAGGAACATTCAGTATTCGTTCAAAGCATCGACGGCGATTCCCGGCACGACGGGTCTTTACCGAAAAGTTGTAGCCACCGGCGCCGAAGAGGAATTGTCTGCGCCATACGCTAACGACGCGAAGTTTCGCTTCTACATCAAGAGCAGCACAACCGCCGTTGACGCTCCTCCCGCCAACCTATCGACGCTGCGCGGAATCGAGATGAACATGACGGGTCAAAGCGAGCGGGTTCCACGTCAAGGAGTGGCGACGCAAAAGGCGCCGTTCGTAACCGCAGTCTTCTTCAAGAACAGGTTGAACTGAACATGATGAAACGACTGGTTGAGCGATTTCAGAATCGGGACGGCTTTGCGATTCCAATGGCTGTCCTCGTTGTCGCACTTCTTTCAGTATCCATCGCCGCCGGATTTACGCTCGTCATTTCCGAGCGACGCGGCGTGGACGATCAGAAGGCACAGGTGACAGCATTTGTTCTCGCCGAACAAGGCTTGCAGACCTTCTTCATCAAACGCGATTCACTCGGCTACACTTCGAAACCACCCGGCCTGAAGGAAGGACCGATTCGCATCTACCTTAAAGGAGGGTACGCGGACGTTCAGCTTGACCGGGTTCGTCCGCCGGTGGGATCTCAGTCCGGCCTCTACGTAGTGCGTTCAAAGGGAACGCAAACACAGGGGGCTGTCGGCGGAACTCCTGCAGGGGTGAGAACCGTCGCACAATACGCGGCATGGGAGCCTGCGCAGATAGATGTGCTCGCGGGGTGGACGGCTATCAGCGGAATCAAGAAGAACGGTAATTCCGGTTCTTTCCTTGGACACGACGCATGCAAGGACTCGGCTGATATTGCCGGGGTCGCAGTGCCCCAGGTGCCCGGCTTCAATCAGCCCAACACGACTGACAGTCTCGAGTATCTGGCGAACAACGTCAACAATTCAGCGAAAAAGGTCGAGGTTGACTGGGCCGGAATACTCGCTGGAACAGCCATCACTTTCAACTATGTAGTACCTCCCGACGCGATCCCTTCATTCGCGGACACCACTTTTTATCCGTCGATCCTCATGAAGGGTACGGGTACTCTGGGCAGCTCACAACTCAATGGCGGCCGAGGCCTGCTCGTTGTGCAGGGAGATCTCGACACTGGTAGCGGAGCGACCTTCAACTGGAAAGGAATCGTGCTAGTCGGAGGCGATCTCACCGGTAACGGAAACAACAACATCCAGGGCGCCATCATCAGCGCACTCAACGCGAAGCTTGGACAAGTTGTGCCGATCAACGTGGTAAATGGAACGAAGCTGTATCAGTACAACTCGTGCGAAGTTGCCAAAGCCTTGATGGCACTCGGAGCTCTCGTTCCACTGAACAATACCTGGGTTGACAACTGGGTCGAGTACTAGAACACAGAGGGGCCTTCGGCCCACACAGAAAGTGCAGGGAACTATGCCGAAGGAGTCCGCGATAGGATCACGCGCTTGATGCCGCGGACTAGCAGG
>DATLDN010000309.1:0-15446 GCA_035525855.1 Gemmatimonadaceae bacterium | reverse complement strand
TGTGGAGCGAAGCGGGACCGCACGTTTCTGCGAGCTGCTTGTCGTCGCGACAGGACCAGACGGTGTGTAGTTCACAAAATCGAGGTCGCGAAAATCGTGTGATCGCTCGCGTCGCCGGTAGATCTTATGCCGCTTGCTTATCGGCTCGAATAAATCCGACGCGGCTCCAGGCGATTCGGCAGTGCCGAGGAGCAACATTCCATGTGGCTTGAGAGCGTAATGAAATGTCGGGAAGATCTTTCGCTGCAAGCCCTGCTCGAAGTAGATGAGCACATTTCGACAGCTCACCAGGTCGAGCCGCGAAAACGGCGGATCGCGCGCGATATTCTGCCGCGAAAAGATGCACACGTCGCGTACGAACTTGGCGATTCGATAGCCACCCCGATCGGGGATGAAAAAACGCCGTAGCCGCTCCGGCGAAACCTGTTCGGCAATGCTTTCGGGATAAAGCCCGGCGCGCGCGCGAGCAATCGCCACATCGCTCAGGTCTGTGCCGAACATCTGAACCGGCATCTCGAGGCCGTTTTCCTCGAGAAACTCGAAAAGGGCGATTGCAATCGAGTACGACTCCTCACCGCCCGAACATCCGGCAACCCAGATACGGAGGGGGTCGCCGTTAGTCCGTGACTCCACAATCGATGGAAAAACCAGAGCGCGCAGCTCGTCGAACACCTGGGGGTCACGGAAAAAACTTGTGACACCGATGAGAAGGTCGTTATACAACAGCTCCAGCTCTCCGGAATTGCTTGTCAGAGAAGCGAGATAGTCGCTACGTTTTTCCAGGCGGTTGACAAGCATCCGGCGCAGAATGCGGCGACGCACCGTGCCCCGACGATACTGCGAGAAGTCGACGCCCGTTCGCCGAAGCAACAGCTTCAGGATCGCCCCGATTTCCTTGTCGTCAGCAGTTGTTTCATCCGGAAGTGCGGGATGCTCGCCTGTTTGCGCAAAATATTTTCCGATCTTGCCGAGCTGGACCGCAATCTCTTCGGGGGTAAGCACGAAGTCGACTGAATCGGTATCGACTGCCGCCTCCGGCATGTTCGGATGCTTAGCGGATGCGCTGTCCTGCGCGAAAGTAATTCCCCCGGCTTGCTTGATCGCGACCACACCGCGCGATCCATCGGACCCTGCGCCTGAAAGGATCACTCCGATGGCGCCTGCCCCATGAACTTCGGCGAGCGATTGAAGGAACGTGTCGATCGGCAGGTGCAAGCCGCGACCTTTTGGACGACGCACCAGACGAATGTGCCCGTCCGTGACAGTCATCGTCTTGGCCGGAGGAATGACATAGACGTGATCGGCTTCCATCACCATTCCGTCCTGCGCCTGCGTCACGGGAATCGTGGCTGCCCGTCCCAACAGCTCGGGTAAACTGCTTTCATGCTCCGGCGATAAATGCTGGACCAGAACATAAGCAAGCCCGGTGTCCCGCTCGAGGTTGTGCAGGAGGCGTGAAAATGCGTCGAGTCCGCCGGCGGACGCGCCAATACCAACGACGCCAGGAAAGGTCGAGGGGGCTTTTTCCTTTGCAACGCGCGGGGCTTTCGCGCGTTTCCTGTTCGGCTGGTCTCGAGGGACCTTACGCGCAGTTGATTTTTTCATCGGGGGGCCCTCTTAAACTAACCGCGCTCACGCAAACAACTAGCATTAGAATATCTGCGTGTCGACCAAATCGAGCCCGACGGACCTTACGGTTACCTGGCAGTGCACTCCCTTTGCGGAGCTCACCCCCGGTGAGTTGTACGCTGCGATGGAGGTGCGACAAAAAGTTTTTGTCGTTGAGCAGAAGTGCCCTTATCGCGACGCGGACGGGTCCGATCCGCTTGCATTACATCTGCTCGGCTGGCGGAGTACGGCGGATGGTCTCGTTGTTTCAGCATATGCGCGGCTTTTCCCGCCGGGAGTCAAATACGCCGAAGCTTCAATTGGACGTGTCGTAACAGATCCCGAAGTGCGGGGATCTGGTTTGGGGAAAGCGCTGATGGTGGAAGCAATCGATCGTGTAGCTGATGCGGGATGGGGGAGCGGGATTAGAATCGGCGCGCAAAAATATCTGGAACGCTTTTATGAGGAGTTCGGCTTCCGACGCGTCTCAGAGCCGTACCTCGAAGATGACATCTGGCACGTCGAGATGCTGCGTGACTGATCTCAGGAAAAAATTTCGGTCAGGAGAAACATTCGCCGAGTTTCTGGCGAGGCCGAAGAAGTTTCCCGAATTCTGGGAAGGCGTTTACAAGCGTGCGACAGTTCCGGAGGACATTCTCTCGCGCGCCCTCATGCTGACCTCGCAGTGGCATTTCCTGGTTTTGAGCGAAGATTGGTGCGGGGATTCCATCAACACTCTTCCGTTGATTGCGCGGCTCGTCGACCAAGCACCGATGATCGACATGCGGATCATCGGCCGCGATGCCAATTCGGACGTAATGGACGATCATTTGACGAATGGAGGGCGGTCGATTCCAGTCATCATTCTGCTCGACAGCGATTTCGTCGAGCGCGGATGGTGGGGACCTCGACCCGCGCAGCTGCAGCGTTGGGTGGTCGATACGGGCCTCGCGCTTTCGAAAGAGGAGAGGTACCGTCAAGTCCGCACATGGTACGCGCGTGATCATGGAAGAGCAGTCCTAACCGAGCTGCTGGAGATGATCGAGAGGAATGCACAAAATCCAATGGAGGTGTAATGCTCACCTGGCTGTTGCGAATTGTCATCGGATTGGTTGTGCTGGTCGCGATTGTTCTGGTTGTCGGCTACGCGCTTCCAAAGGGGCACACTGCAACCAGAACCGCACATGTGCCGCAGCCGCCGGAGCTGGTGTGGGCAACTATTACTGACTTCCCGAATTTTCCGGCTTGGAGAAAGGGCGTAAAGTCAGTGGAAGTTCTCCCGACGCAAAACGGACAGCGGAGCTGGCGCGAAACCACGAGCGACGGAGTGATCACGTATGTCACTGAAGCGTGGGACCCGCCCAATCATTTCGTTTCGCGCATTGCGGACAAGAATCTTCCCTACGGCGGGAGCTGGGACTATTCAATATCCCCGAACGCGACAGGGAGCACTGTGACTATCACGGAACAGGGCGAGGTCTATAACCCCGTCTTCCGCGTCGTTTCGCGCTTTATGAGCCAGACCGCAACGATGGATACCTATCTGGCTGAGCTGGCGGGTAAGCTCGGCGGGTCGTATACACCCTCGGGATGACTTGCGGCCGCGGCGCGGTTGATGCAAATCCGTGCGCGATACATCATCTAACCCTGTTCCTACAACCTTCGAGTGAACGTGCAGACTCCCGATAACGAGATTCTGTCAAAGATCGAGGTCCTGACGGACCTCGAGCCAACCGTCGACGAGCTCATGAGACAGCACGAGGCGAAGCGCGTGCTGTGGTTTCCGAGCGAAATCCTTAATCCACCCCCGGACGAAGATCGTGACCGCTACATAAAGGACTTGAGGAGGCGCGCCAAGGGAATCAGTGCTCCGGCGCGTGTCGCGCTGGCGCTGAATCTTCTGACTGAAGAGGGGTTGCCGCATTTCCACCGCATCCTCGCGGTTTATCTGGGCGACGACAGTCATTGGCAGGTTTGGAATAATCTCTGGACCGCAGAGGAAGATCGTCACGGCGTGATCCTTCACGATTACACGCGTGATGCAGAGATTTTCGATCCCGTGATAATCGAGAAGATGCAATTCGATTACATGCGGGCTGGATTCGCACCGTCGTGGGATCGGGATCCGTACCGTGTCTTTGTTTACACGTCGCTGCAGGAGCGCGCGACGCAGATGTCACACGCGAATACGGGAAAGCTCGCGTCGGAGACGGAGCCGATGATCGGCACGGTGCTGTCGAATGTGGCGAAGGAAGAGGCGAGACACTTCGCGTTTTATCGGCAGGTGTTCAAGGCTGTGCTCGACCGCGATCCGAATCAGGCGCTCGACTCGGCGGCGAAGATAATGCCGGCGATCGATATGCCTGGCGTGAATATGCCGCACTTCCGTGAGCTGGCTGACGTCGTGCGCCGCGCGGGAATTTATGGGCCGCGCGATTATCTCAAGATTGTCGAAGAGCAGATCAAGTTCTGGGCGATCGAGAAGCTGACGGGGCTCAACGAGGCCGGCCGTAAGGCGCAGGAAAAGATCATGGGAATTCCCGCGCGGCTCGAGCGGATCGCTGACGTCATGGAAGCGAAGACGAAACCGAAAACGTTTTCGTTCGATGTGATTTTCAGCCGTGAATTCGCAATGGATTAGATGAAATCGGTAAGGGGTCGGAATGTGAGAGGGGAGTTATTCGTGAGCTGGAATGACAGTTTTGACATTCAGTGTTTGTAATTCGCTGCGTCAGCGTCGGGACGCCCATGTCAAAACTGCCAATTAGGCTCACCAATAACTCCCCTCTCACATTCCTCAACGCCTCAGCATCGCGTGATTAATCCGCGCGGCGAGATCGCGCTGCGCATCTCCGCATCCGTTTCATTTCGCCGATGGTAGAGGATCAATCCGGCGTGCAGAGAACGTCACGATTTCCGGCGGACGGATTAGCGTCGACAAAACCGTCACGATGGTTGGGATGTGCGAGGGGGAGGTGGGGGATGTGAGGACGGATGTGAGAGGGGTGTTATTCGTGTGCTGGAATGACAGTTTTGACATTCACCGGCTGTTGATTGCTGCGTCAACATCGGGACGCCTCATGTCAAAACAGCCGTTAGGCTCACGAATAACCCCTCTCACATCCGCCCCTCACATCCCCCATCTCGCATCCCGCACCTTCAAAACCAACAGCAGGACAAGATTGATTCGACACGCGGCGGAAGGCGGCCCTACGGATGCCTCACGCGTTTCATTTTTGACGATGGTCGAATCGACATCGCGCCAGAGGAGCGCCGTAATTGTGAGCGGAAGAATAAGTCGCGAACCTAAGGAATGGTTGGGAATGTGAGAGGGGAGTTATTCGTGAGCCTAATTGGCAGTTTTGACATGAGGGTCCCGATGCTGACGCAGCGAAAAAAACCCAGTGAATGTCAAAACTGTCATTCCAGCTCACGAATAACTCCCCTCTCACATTCCCTCCCCACCGTCAAGGGATCACCCACCATTCAATCCAATCTCAGCGGCGACACCCTGCATAGCTCGAATGACAAACCCGATGTGCTCATCGAGATCGACTCCCATTTCCTGAGCGCCAAGGAGCACATCTTCGCGACTGACGCCGCGCGCGAAAGCCTTGTCTTTCATTTTCTTCCGCACCGACCGCGCTTCGACTTCATGAACATTTTTCGTCGGCCTGACGAGAGCTGTCGCAGTGATCAGTCCGGTCAGCTCATCGACAGCAAATAAAGTTTTGGCCATCATGGATTCCCTCGGCACACCACTGTAGGTAGCGTGGCCGAGTATCGCCTGAAGGATGTCTTCCGGATAACCCTTGCTGCGGAGGATGCGGACGCCCTCCGCGGGATGTCCCTCCGTCGCTGAATGTTCACTGTTCGGATACCGCTCGTAATCGAAGTCGTGAATCAATCCCGTCGTCGCCCACTTGTGCGTATCCTCACCGAACTTTTCTGCATAAGCTCTCATCGCCGCTTCGACAGACAACATGTGCTTTCGCAGCGAATCGCTTGCTGTGTACTCGTGCATCAGCTCGAGTGTCTTTTCTCGTGCGGGAACTTGTTCGTCGATCAACACTTTGGTCCTCCGGGATACAGCCAGAAGCTGAGAGACGCGAGGAATTGAAGCAACAGTAGACAAGTAAGCAGCCATTTGGACAACGGTGATCGCCTCCGATCTGCTGGAAGGCTGCGTTGATAGATCATCCAGCCGATTATGATGACGACAGCTTCAAGTACGAAGTCGAGTGCAGGCCGATGGTAAAGTTGAAGACCGATGAACGGCCCGCCTGGCCAGGTCGGTTTCAGGCCTGTCGCGTAGTCTGCTACCGCGTGCGATCCAACAATGCATGCAACGAGGCCCGACGACCGCCAATCCCTCGCCGCGCCATAGTATAGTAGCGAGAGAACGAGCGCGAATGCCGCCACAGCGGGAATCGAATGTGACAACATTGCAGAGGGCGCGTTCGTCAACGTGCAAACCGCCGCATCTGCCCAATCGGGAAGCTGAGTGGCAAAAACAAGAAGCCAGAGAGGAATGGTGCTTCGGTATCCTTTTCCGGCCAGCGCAATGCCGATGTGTCCGCCGTACACTTTTAGCGACGGGCGCGGCGGTCGAGAACCAACGTGATGATGGCGATGATCAGCATCGCGCCAATGAGGCGAAAGACCCCGTTGGCGAACGCGAATGGCGTCATTTGTAGAGGCAGTTGCTCATCAGTTCGCGTAACTTAGCGGGCACCATGACTAACGTCACCCATCTCGAATGCTCGGCGTGTAACGCTCGCTACGAAGCGAATGAATTGCTGAACGTGTGCACTAAATGCGGCAAGCCGCTGCTCGTGCGTTACGATCTAGACAACGCCGCGCGATCGATGACTCGAGAGAATCTTGCGGGACGACGCGCGGACATGTGGCGTTACCGTGAAGTGATGCCGGTAGTGAATGACGGCAACATCATTTCTCTCGGAGAAGGCTGGACACCCCTGCTCGAAGCTCCGCGACTTGGCAAAGCCGTCGGCGTTGCCAACCTCATGATCAAGGATGAATCGCTCAACCCGACGCAAAGCTTCAAAGCGCGGGGAATGTCGGCGGCTGTTTCCATGGCGCTAGAGCTGGGCGTGAAGAAATTAGCTGCACCTTCCGCGGGAAATGCCGGCGGCGCACTTGCAGCGTACGCTGCTCGTGCTGGTCTGGAGGCGTACATCTTCATGCCGAAGGACACTCCTCGAGCGAACGTTGTAGAGTGTCAGCAAACGGGCGCACATGTCACTCTGATCGACGGTCTCATCACTGACTGCGGCGCTGAAGTCGCGCGTCGAAAGGAAGCTGAGGGATGGTTCGATGTTTCGACGCTCAAAGAACCATATCGTGTAGAGGGAAAGAAGACGCTCGGATACGAGCTGGCAGAACAGCTCGGATGGAAGCTGCCTGATGTAATCATCTATCCAACCGGCGGGGGAACCGGACTCGTTGGAATGTGGAAGGCGTTCGACGAGATGGAGGCGATGGGATGGATTGGATCGGATCGTCCACGGATGGTCACTGTGCAGGCGGAAGGTTGTGCGCCGATAGTTCGCGCATTCGAATCCGGCGCAAAGCATGCCGATGAATTTCAGAATGCTGCAACCGTCGCGTCGGGACTTCGCGTGCCGAAAGCGATCGGCGATTTTCTGATTTTGGACGCGCTCCGCAAATCAGGCGGTACAGCAGTCGCGGTCACCGACGCGGAATTGCTCGCCGCAGTTGGTGAGATCGGCGCACTCGAAGGTTTGTTCGTCGCTCCGGAAGGAGCCGCTTGTGTTCCCGCGTTGCGCACGCTTCTCGAGCGTCGAGAAATAAGCTCCACCGATCAGGTTGTGCTGTTCAATACCGGCGCGGGAATCAAATACATCGAGGAGTTGTCGGCTTAGCGCTTTCTCTTCAACTGTTCCCTCGGCAACGTTGCCCGCGGATGCTTCGGATCAGACAAATCCATTTCGTCCCACGCGATTCTGTACGGGTGAAAGAGCTTCGATTTGAGCGAAGAGCCTAGCTGATGCGGCACCGCCCAGTGCGCGATCCGAACGAGCATACCACGTACGCCAACGTAATAAGCGTCAACGAGACAGGATTCTTCGCCGCGCTCCGCGCTTATCTCGTGAATGCGTCCAAGCTTTTTTCCTTCTGAGTCCACAACGCGCGTTCCCAGTAAGAGCTCCAGCGAAATCTCTCTCATTTCGATTTCGCTCCAGGAACTTTGTCGATGATGTTTTTGTCGATCCATTCTTCCCACGCGAGCGCAGCAGTTTGCTTTGCATCGACATCCAGATGCACGTCGCGCCCCAGCTTCGTCACTTTACTCCAGGGGAACTTGACCGGGGACAATCGCCTGGGCCCGAATCTCTTCGCAATCGACCGAACCGGCCCCGTTGCCCAGTTGCCGACGCGCGCCGCAAGGACGCTTCCACCCATCTGTAGCTGCGCGACCCGCGGCCGTCCGTTCTCCGGAAATTCGAGCACGATCCCATCGACACGTCCGAGCTCGCAGTCGTTGCGATCGAGCATTTGCTTGTCGAGCACATCACGTACGAGATCGATCTTCGACATCGCTCAGCTTCCGAAGTACTGAAGGGGAATCGATACGACTGCAAGCACGAACGACATCAACATGATCAGCACGACGACAGAGTTGCTGATAAACCCGTTCGTGTGTTCGGCCAATAGCTCCTTGTCGTTCATCAAGACGAGAAATGGAACGATCGCAGCAGGCAACAGTGCAGCGGTCAATGCCATCGAGAGTATCGTGATTTTTACGGGATCTACTCCAAAGAGAAGTGGAATTGCAGCGAGTGGAATCAAGGCAGTGTAGACAGTGCAAAACCTTGCCTCGCGATCAGGCGCTGCGTTTTCGCTCCAGTTCCAGCCAAGTCCCTGCGCGAACAGATAGGAAATTGCGAGCGTAATCTCCAGCGCTGCACCGAGGCAGGCGATTGCCATTCCACCGACGAACAGCTCGAACCCCCAATTCGGGAGCGGGATTGTCATCATGAGCGCAACCTGCTGAAAGCTGTCTACATCTACGCCGCGGGGCTGGAGAATGTTTGCAGCAATGATCAGCACGCCCGCACACAACAATCCCCCGAACATCATTCCCGATACTGCGATTACTCGATTTATCGGTAAGTAACTCTCATCCCACTCGTCTTCGATGGCTCCGGATGAGTAGAAGTACATCATGTACGGAGAGATCGATGCGCCGAGTATGCTGACTGCGATGAACCAGTATTTCGCGGCATGTTCGGAGGGTCGAGTCGGAATGAGCCCGGCCGCGACCGACGACCAATGCGGATGGAGCTTCCACGCCCCAACAGCGAATGCGACCGTCATCAGCCCCAGCAGAGACGACCCGTTCTCGATGACACTGAACGTCCCCCGCCATAACAGTAGCCACAGGATGAGAACAACCGGAATTGCCCACCACGGAAATCCCAGTCCAGTTGACATTTGAAGACACAGCGCGATTCCTCCAATCTCCGCGCAAAGAACCAGAAACGTCACGCCAACCATGAGCACGAGCACCACGATGTAGAATCGGAAACCAAAGCGATCGCGCATTGCCGCGACTACTGTGTGCTTGCTCACAGCGCTCAATCGGCCGGACATCTCGACGAGAAAAATGAGACAGAGTGTGCCAAGAGCGATCGGCCATAGCAGCTGATATCCAAAGCTCGCACCGGCTTGTGCAGCAGTGGTCACAGAGCCGATCTCGAGGAATCCTCCAATGCTTGTCACGATGCCGAGAGCAAGCTGGAGGATTTTTTTCACCGGCTTTTCTCCAGACTATCGCTCATGTCTTTCACTCGCTTTGCGTCTTGCTCGAAGAACGCGAGCGCCGCCGGAAAGGATTTCACGTCCTGCTGCGCAATGAGCTTTTCCATCGTCGCGAGCATGTCCTTCGCGTGATCGAGGGTTGTTCTGAGAGAAGCCGTGTCGACCGGCGGCACGGCCTCGCTAAACAGAACGTTTTGCTGCTCCGCGATGTTCATGCGCGCATCGCGAAGTGTGTTGCGCGTAAATGGATTTGGAGTGCGATGAAGCACCCATGCTTCACCGGCCATCGATGCGGTCGCGAGCTCGGAAGCGAGCGACGACAGTGTGTCTGCGGGATCAGGCTTCTTCCCGCAGCTGGTGATGACTAACGCGCCGGTGAATGCCGCAAGGCAACGACGCGTCAGTTCTTTCATCCAGTCGTCAACATCCGAGTTTCCCCTGATACGTCAGCTCGTTCTTCTCCTCACCGCGAACGATTCGATTTACCCACTCGACACCCTGCGCAACGGAGTGATCCATGTTTCCAACTTCGTAGCGCCACGCACCGAAGCGGCCGCGCGAGTAAATGTTACGCGATTCGAGGAATGGATGCACAGCAGCCAGCGCCGCGTCTCTCTCGAGACTTGGAATTGGATATGTGTACTCGCGCTCGATGACGTGAGTGTCAACAATGTCCTTCTTATCGGCCGGGGATAGCATCCTGGTATTTACGAGTCCCTGTATCACCTGGTCAGTGATGCACTCCGAATCCTCCGGCTTGAACTCCGAGCACGAAACCTCGGCGAGAATCGAGTAGAATCTGTTCGCATCGGGCACCACTTCGGGCGAATAGTTCGACAAGTAAGTGCAGCGATAAAAGGGCGAATTGTCTTCCGGGAAATACATCCAGCATTTGCTGGACTCGAGTTTCTGTTCAATTCCAATGCCGACAATGAGCGAGCCCGAATGTCGAAGTCTCGAGGCGTGGGCGCGAACGTCGTCTGGCACCTCGCCGTTCATGCCACAGACGAGCTGATCCATCGGCAGCGTCGAGAAAAGCAGGTCATATCTCTCCGTCGAGCCGTCCGTTGTTCTCACTTCCTGTTTCACGGTGTCAACCGCGACCACGGGGCAATTCAAGCGAAGATTGTCCGCCACGTATGGACGCATTCTCTCGAAGATGCCGCCCGTTCCACCATACAGAGGATACTTGAACGTTGAGTTCGGCCCCCACGAAATATCTTCGCGGTCGAGAATCACGTTGCCGAGTACGCGATCTATGTCCACTACGGAAACGCGCTGCCCAATCCACTCCTTGTTCATCATCTTCGGCGGATGTGCCCACACCTTGAAGTTGTAGGGCATCATGAAGTGTTTGGCGATGCCCTTGCCGAACACTCCATGAATGAAATCCTCGAAGTTGTTGAAGCGCGCCATGTCCAGCGGCTGCTTCTGCGCTTCGATCACTCCCATCAGACATTCGAGAATAATTGGGCGCGGCAGATATTTGATGTTGTTCTGGAATGGGTAGGGAAGGAAACGATCGAACATCCACACCCATGCTTCGCGCCGGAGCTCCTGGTATTCGTTGCCGAGCAGTTTGTCGAACAGGCGATCGAAGTAATCGTAGTGCGAAAAGAGTACGTGACCACCGATGTCGTATGTAAATCCGTTGCTGTTCGTCTCCGACGAAGCGAGGCCGCCGACTTTATCCCGCGCCTCGAGAATGACGAAGTTGGTGTATCCAATTTCCCGGAGGCGATAACCCGCAGCGAGCCCCGTTGGGCCGGCGCCGATGATGACGATTCGCTTCTGGTCGCCGTTTAAGCCTGCTGTTGCTAGCATGCGACTACTGCCCTCATTTGTTCGATGAATACATTTGCGAAAAACCGGTCGAGTCCGACATCGAGCGATGGGAGAAGGGATCCGCGCCCGCTCCCAAGCGCGCTGTAGCGTGGCATCGCGGCCGCACGTCCGAGCTCATTCATGGGGACTGGCGTTATGAGAGCAGTATCGTATCCCGCACGCGACGCCACTTCATTCGCGAGGTCGAACCATGTTGTTGCACCTGCGTTCGAGACGTGCCACACGCCGCGCTCTCCATCGATGGTCAGATCGAGGACTGCGTTCGCGAGATCCGGGACGTAAGTCGGTGAGACCGTGGCATCGTTCGCTGCGGGGAACGGAATCCCGTTGCCGAGTGACCGAAGTGCGCTCACGAGAAAATTGAAGTTGTCGTCCGGACCGAAAAACGCGCTGGTGCGAATGATCAGCGCCGCGGGATCTATGCGCGAAACTCTTTGTTCCGCGTTGGCTTTGCTCGCACCGTAAACATTGAGCGGATTTACAGCATCAGTCTCGGTGTATGGTGCAGTGGCATTGCCGTCGAAGACGAGATCTGTCGAGAAAGTCGTGAGCTGAATCCCGCGGCTTGCACATACCGCAGCAAGATTCGCCGGCCCGTCCGAATTCGCCCGATAGCATGTGTTGCATTCGCGCTCTGCCTCGTCGACGCGAACGTATCCCGCAGCATTTATCACAACCCACGGGTTTGTCATCCGAATCATTTCCGAGACTGCTGCGGCATCGCTGATGTCGAGACCGTTTCGAGACAGCGCGATCATCGGGAGACCGCGAGACTCGCATGCGCGTGCCAGCGCGCGACCGAGCGTTCCCGTTGCGCCGGCAATGAGCACGGGCTGATTCCGAATTCCGGAGCTGATGAGGCGCTGTTGAGTAACAGCACGTACCGAATCTCTCGCTCCGAACCGGATTCTCGATGGAAGACGCCACCAGCCCGGTGGATTCGAGGCGGGATGGGCGAAGCTGCCCTCAGCTGCAAGGCTGCGGATTACTTTCGCCACCGATGTTTCGCGCGGCGGATTCGAGCGCACATCGAATGCGCCCGACTCATATGAGAATGGCGTTTGTGTAACCAGTGAATCCCAGCCGAACGATCCAAACAGCGCCCACGCCGTGACCGCACGTACATCGCAACCTGATTTTCTGGCCGCGTTGGCTCCGTTCCATGCTTCAAGCAGCCATCTCATCTGTTGCTCGCGCGTACAGCCGAGATGTGCTTCCGTCACTGCGAGTGGAAGACGGTAGCGATCCCAACACTCACGAAGAATCGCGCAGTGACCGGCAATTCCTTCCGATCGCGCACGCACCGCTTCCACGTCTGCGTACTCATCTCGGCCGTTTCGGGCATGGAGCTCCGGTGGATAAAGCTCCAGCCGATCGTCGAGCAGGCGCTCGCTCGTTGCGTAGTAATTGATTCCGAGTATCGACGGTGGACACGGATCCTCGACGAGATTCTCGAGAATTTTTTCGTCCGCCGGAGATGTCCGGAGATAGCTCCACATTGGATGACCACGATCGATGCGGCCGCACAATGCATCGAACGTCAGCCATCGACGCTCATTCTCGAAGTCAGCCTGATATTTCACGCGCGGCGATGCGTAAACCTTTCCGAGGTCTTCGGTCTGAATAAGCTCGAGGGAGGGAATCACCTCACGCATGGCGAGCATCGCAGCACGCACACCGTCCAGTTGGTTCAGAAAAGCACGCGAGAACTCTGCGTCTGATCGCATGTGCGGATACCACAACCCGTACAGTGCGCTGAAGCGTGCGGTTGTCAGTGGCTCATTTATCGGAGTCACGTAACGAATCCACGGATAGCGCTCTGCGACAAGCCGTGCGTACGCGGCGAATTTCGAAGCGAATTCGTCGTCGAGTAGACTTGTGTGCCGAGGCCCGCTCCCGTGATGGAGTAGCCCGACGATCGGAGTGATGCCGCGCTCCCGCAGCCGATTCATCCGCTCGTCGGACCATTTCCACGAAGCTTCGCTGAGGTTTCCTGGCGCACCTCGCTCCCAGAGGAGAGGATAACGGAGCACCGTGATCCCGAGGTCTGCGCAAAGATCGAGGTCGCCGTCGCGGCGGGCATGCCCGCTCAGCTCGAGCTGATCGAAGTATCGATTACCGACGCGATTGACAGTACACTCGACGCCGCCCCATAACTGGAGGCGGTCGTCGCTTCCTGCTGATTGCAATTGCATTCACGCTCCGGGAAGGGCCGCAGCGCCGCTCGCCGACGTGGATGCTTGGATCGATGTGGTTTTCGTTTCAGCTGCAGTGGTCTCGATTGTCGTGACAATCTCGGGGTCGCCGACTGCTTCATGAATGAGATTCTGCATTCTGCGAACGATGCTTTCCCATGAAGATCGTCGCGCCATCTCGATGCCATCGGCGAGGAGAGTCAGATCACGCGACTGAACAGCGGCACGCGTAGCCTGGATAAACTCCTCTTGAGAACGCGCGATTGCGACGATCGGCGTAAAGTTGCGAACGACGTCAGCGACCGCGGTGGAGACAATCGGTTTTCCCGCAGCCATATATTCGAGCGTCTTCGTCGGGTTGATGTATTGTGTTGCTTCGTTGAGTGCGAATGGCATCAGCGACACGTCGAACGCCTTCACGTATTTCGGGAGATCGTCGTACGAGCGCTGTCCGAGCCAATGAATGTTTTCGGATTTCGGCAGCTCATCCGGACTCACTTTCGCTGTTGGTCCAACCATTACGAAGTTGTAATCCGGAAGTGCTTTTGCGAGTGCACCGATCAGATCGTAATCGAGTCGCTCGTCGATAACTCCGAAGTAGCCGGCGACCGGAGAGGAAAAGCGCGCATCCTCGGGAATTTCCGTTTGATCGAGCCTCGCGGCGCCGAAGTGATCGACGTCTACGCCGCAGCCGAAGAAATGAACGTTGTCGTGAAGCTTTGATTTCGCCTCGTACAGCGAATAGCCACCCGTGAACACAACGTCAGCGTTTGAGAGCAATAGACGTTCGCGTCTCGCCACTTCTTTTGGCGCGCCTCTGAATTGCGACAGCTCGTCCATGCAATCGTACACCACGCCCACTTCATTGAATGCGCCGAGCATTGTCGCGGCAGGCATCCCTGTATAGAACCAGTGAATTGCGTTGCTGAAGCGCCCGTCGAGTGCGCCGCCGCTGCCAAGTGTTTGAATCGCGAGGTCGCGGACGACCTCGAGACTTTTGTCGGGATCTGTCGCGAAGTTCCTCGGCAAATGTGGAACTGCGCGGATGACGTTCTTGTTTGGCTTCGAGAGATCGAGGCGCGGATTTATGACATCGTCGAGATAGATTGGCTCTTCGAGGAATAGGACTGGCGCACTCTTCGCGAATCGGGAGAGAAGCTGTTGCGGGCGCTGCCAGACGAAGTCCCAGCGAAGGTGGCTCTGGACGATTATCGGATGATGAGAGCGACCTCCATCCGCACGGCGAGCGCCGCGAAAATTTATTCCTGAAGTTTTGGACATGATCCCGCTGGTGAGTGTGAGATTCGTGACTCGGGGCAATAAAGCAAACCGTGTGCCTTATGTTCGCCCGATATATGGACGCCCATATGTGTTCGAAATCGGACGCAACTCAGCAGCGACAGCGCAGGCGAGAAAAAAAATCTGCTCACAATTGCACGGTGAGCACTCGTACAGAACTGTCAATTGGAACGGATGTTGCCAAATCTCATGACGCGGAGGTTCGCTTCGCGAGGGCGTTTGCATACGCAGCAGAGTCGAATGGAGGCAGGTCATGGCGGACAAAAACAGAGGATCGCAGGGCGACGATATGAGTCGCAACCAGAGCGGCATGAGCGAATCAGGTAGTGGCTCGAGCAGCTCACCGAGATCCGGAAGTCCGGGTGGATCGTCGGGCGGATCGGGTGGATCGTCGGGCGGATCGGGTGGATCGTCAGGCGGATCTGGTGGATCGTCAGGCGGATCGGGCGGATCTGGTGGATCAGGTGGAAGCCGCGGTGGATCGAGTGGCGGATCGTCGGGTGGAAGCGGTGGCTCGTCGGGTGGAAGCGGTGGCTCGTCAGGTGGAAGCGGTGGCTCGGGTGGAAGCCGCGGCGGATCGTCAGGCGGAAGCGGTGGATCGTCAGGCGGAAGCGGTGGGTCGTCAGGCGGTAGCGGTGGTTCGTCAGGCGCAAGCGGTGGCTCGGGTGGAAGCCGCGGCGGATCCTCGGGCGG
>DATLDN010000282.1:0-7216 GCA_035525855.1 Gemmatimonadaceae bacterium | reverse complement strand
TGTCGAGAGTTCAACCCTTCTGCGAATGAGGGCGTCTATATACGCATGCGCCTCGCCATTCTTGCCGCGACAACACTTGTTTTATTCGCGGCTCCTGCCGCGAAGGGTCAGGCAACCGGTATCGGAGAAATACAGGGCCGAGTTGCGGACTCGATAAGCAATCAACCAATCACGGTTGGATCGATCACGATTCGCAAACAGGGCGACACAACCTTCGCTGGTGGTACGCTGCCGAAGCCCGACGGAACATTTCGCGTCGACGGATTGGCGCCCGGACGATACACGCTCCGCTTCCGTGCACTTGGGTTTGCACCTGTAACCAAAAACGATCTCCTTATTACTGCCGACAAGCCGGTTCTAAATATCGGAACGCTGAGTGTGAACGTCGTCGCCACGAAACTCACCGGTCAGCAAATCACGGCGCAACGAGACGAGGAACAGCTGTCACCGGATCGAAATTCCTACAGCACAAAGAACATGACCACCGCAGCCGGTGGCACTGCGATCGATGTGCTTCGCAATATTCCGCTCGTTGAAGTCGACCAAAGCAATAAGGTGAGTTTGCGCAGCAACGCGAACGTTGTGGTACAGATCAATGGCCGGTCGACGCCTCTTAAAGGCGAGCAGCTCGGAACTTTCCTCTCTCAACTTCCCGCGACCACGGTGAAAACTGTCGAGGTCGCTACAAATCCTTCCGCGAAAGACGATCCCGAAGGTACAGCAGGAATCATCAACATCATCCTCAAGCAGGATGTCGAGCTCGGTTTGAGCGGCGGAGTGAATGCAGGAACTTCGACGACCGGCCAGATGAATTTTTCCGGCAACGTCGGCAAGCAGCAGGGAAAATTCACAGGGTTCATTTCCGGGAGCGTGTACCGCGACAACCGCACCTCATCGGGAACTACTTCGCGGACGAATCTCGTGATCCCGATACCCGCATTCGTTGAAACCAATCTCGCCGGCGAACAGCACCCTCACAGCAACGGCGGCAGCGTACGAACGGAGTACAGGTTGAATTCAACGAACGCACTCACCTTCGATGCTTACCTCTATGGCGGACGCTTCGAAGGAAACAATGCCTCTTATTACACAAATCTCGATGGAACCCGAACCGTTATCGGCGCATTCAATCAATTCAACGAGTCGGCGTCCAGATATTTGTCGCAGGATTATGACTTCGCATTTCGCCAGCAGGGAAAGCCGAACACCCCTCAGCTTACCGCAGAGATGGAGTATGCGAGTAACTACAACAAAAACGGGAACGATCTCTCCGGCACCATCGTCAAACCCGATGCTACGACGGCTGAATCCATTCTCAGCGAAAGGGACAGAACAATCGGACGCAACCCGTACATGAACGCTAAGCTGGATTACTCTCGGCCGATCAACGCCAACACGAAGATCGAGACGGGATTCAAGGGCACCCACCGCACAACGAAGAACGATTTCACCGCCTCATATCTCAACGAGACGACTGGTGATTTCGAGGTGAACCCCGCTCGAACCACAGGCATCGATTACCGCGAGAACATCCTCGGCGCATACGGTCTTTTGTCGAAGCGAATCCAAAAGGTTCAATTACAAACAGGACTTCGACTGGAAGATGCGAATACGCATTTCGTTGTGCCGTCACTGTCGAAGGTTTTCGACAAGGAATACTGGAGCGTTTATCCGAGCATGGTCGTGTCGTACAACTTCTCCGATTTACGCCAGGCAAAGCTTAGTTATTCCCGGCGAGTGAGTCGTCCCGACCCGTTTCAATTGAATCCAATCGAATACCGGCAGGACAGCCGTAACGTCTATCGCGGAAATCCGAATCTCGGTGCGGAATACGCGAACTCGTTTGAGCTCGCGCTTCAGGAAGGGAGATCGTGGGGCTCGATTCAGCTCAACTCGTACGTGCGAATGACCGATCACGCGGTGCGGAATATTCAGTTCGTCGACACAAGTGGGATTTCTGTAAGCACATATGAAAACGTCGCGAGCACGTTGAGAATTGGGTCAGACTTGAATCTCAACATCCGGCGCGGGCCTCTGCAGCTCAATACCAGTGGTGGCGCAGCGCGATACAGCAGCGACGCCTCCAATTTGTCGCGCAACGTTTCCACGCGCGACATTATCTGGACCGCGCGAACGAACGGAACGTGGAAGTTCTCACCTCTGTTCGATATGCAGGTAAACGCGAATTATCGCGCGCCGTTCAAGACAGAAGGCGGTTCACAGCTCGCATCTGTTTCGATGAACGCATCCGCGCGATACAAGGTCTGGGGCGAGAAAGGAAATATCTCGCTTCGGGTTTCCGATCCGTTCAAGCTGCAGAGGTTCGGTTATCGAACAGCGAATGGCACGGTGGTGGAATCCAGCCGGCGATACTTTCAGTCCCGTGCGGTCTACCTCACGGTGAGCCGCAACTTCGGTCAGGCGCTCAAGCTTCGACCGAAGTCAGACCCGGACATTCCGCAGACCGGGCCTCCCGGCTAATCAGCCCGGATCAGCGTCCGGCGCCTGCGTACTGCTGCAGCGCCGTGGGGATCATGCGGCCAAACTCGTCGAACGCCTTGATGCCCGCGTCGCTGAGGATGCCCTTGAACTGTTCATAGGTCAAACCCGAGCCTTTGAGAAATGGCTCGAGTGCATCGATCTGCGTCTGAAGATCGCCCTTTGTCTTTTTGATCAGGCCGCCGCTTTTGTGAGTGGCGCCATCCTCGAACTTTGCGCGCGCAGCCGGGTTTGCGAACAAACCGCGGACCGCCTGTCTCCCGGCGGTTTGTCGCGCGGTGGCTTTGAGAGCGATCTCCTGCGCTTGTTGCTGCGCGAGCTGTTGCGCCTTTTGCAACGAATCCGCTTTGGCCTGGGCCGCCTTTTTCGCGGCGAGCGCTTTCGCTTTCTTGACAGAGTCGGCGATGGCCACCGAATCCGGCTTCAGCGCTGTGGCTCCTGTCGCTGGCGCCACGACGGGCGCAGCAGGCGGAACGGGCGTGGTGTCGGCAACCGGAGTAACGAGCTGAGGAGCAGCGGGCGGAGGCGCGACCGCAACTTGCGGTTTCGCCCCGGAGCTCTGCGAGAAAAAGATTCCGCCTGCGACGAGAGCCACCACTACTACAGCGGCGGCGATCATCTTACCGCGATTGCTTTTTTGCGGAGGGTTATAGCTCGGAGCCAGATCGTCGTCGACAGGAGGAACGTCCTCCACCGGCGTAGCAGTTTCCGCCCGCGGTTGTTTTTCTACCGCCAGTGTCGGCGCCAAAGCCGGCACCTGACTCGGCGTCAAAGCCGCTGGCATTGGCGCCGCAGGAGTAGTGGGCGTTACCGGCGTCGAGGACTGGGGCGTGAAAGGTGTCACCGGCGTTACCGGCGTCGTACTCCGCTCGCGCCGAGGGATCTTGTGCTCCATCGTCCTGATCTCACCCGACGCAGTCGAGAAAGAATCGAGCTCGTTTAGCAAATCTCTTGCGGTCGCCGGACGATCGTCAGGCTCCTTCTGAAGGCAATGCATGACAATCTCAGACAGCCGTGCGGGAACATCCGGCCGGACTTTCATCAGCGGCTCGGGATCTTCAGTCAGAACCTTCACAAGAACTTTCTGAGCGCTGGTTGCCGCGAATGGTGATTTGCCCTTCAGCAGCTCATAGGCGAGCAATCCGAGCGCGTAGATGTCGATGCGATGATCGGCAGTAGACTCGCCTGCAAGTTGCTCGGGAGCCATGTACGCCGGCGTGCCGACCGCGGTGCCGGTAGCGGTCATCCCCGACGACGGCATCGACGCGTTGAGTGCTTTCGCAACACCGAAATCGGTGACGAGAGCGTACGTGCCGGATCTGAGAATATTGGCCGGCTTGATGTCGCGATGAACTACACCCTGGCCGTGAGCGTAATCGAGCGCTTCGCCAACGTGATAAAGAACTCGCACAACGTCTTCGACGGAGAGCGGTCCATTCTTGTCGACTGCCGACTTGAGCGACTCGCCCGAAATGAAGGGCATCGTAAACCACACGAGCTCCTCGTGCTCGCCCGCAGACAGGAGCGGGACGATGTGCGGATGCTGCAGCTGCGCGGCGACCTGGATCTCGCGACGGAACCGCCCTCTGTTAACCTCTGCTGTCAGCTCCGGTGAGAGCAGCTTGATGACCACTTTTCGTCCGAGCGACTTGTCGATCGCCACGAACACAAGGCTCATCCCTCCGCCACCGAGCTCACGCTCGATGTCGTAGGTGTTGGACAGAATGTCTTTAAGTCGTTCTTGAATTGTCATTGCGGCAAATATGGTACTTCTTGGAGCTTTCCGGCGCTACAGTTGCCAGAAATCGCCCTTTAAATGGATGGCGCTGAAAATCGATTTCGTTTCCTCGAGAGTGTAGCGCCGCCAGTCGGGGTTCAACCGATCCTTGAACCATTCGTGGGCGAGACTCCATCCTTGCGATAGACTCATCGTCGCCCCAAACGGAATGTTTCGCCCTCGGCACCAACGGTTCACATGCTCTTCGTCACGGAAGAGAAGCATTGTGCTTCACGTGAATCCGATGTTGTCCCACCAGTTTCGCGCAGGCACGCCGAAGTGAATAATGCCTTCGGCTGGTACAAGATTGCCATCCCGTATTTTTACGGTCATTGCGTCCCCGCAGTCGCCGCAGACCGTGTGAATGACTGCATCCTGATGAAGCGCGGCGGGAATTCCGAGTGCGTCCCAGATGCAGATTGCGGAGTAGTCGACTCCGTTCGATACGACATAAAACGGGGATGGAGTCGCGCAGAATGGAGCTGCGGCCCAGATCACGCCATCGTTCGGCGCGAGCATCAGGATTTTTTCAGCAGCGAGATTCTTTATCGATGCTCGGATTTCTGCTTCTGATCTACCGAGTGCGGACGCAATTGCCGGCGCTTGCGGAACTCGGCCCGTGTTTGCGGCTTGTGTGACAATATGGAGGCGTACGGTATTGTCGTCGGAACTCAGGGTCATTCCTAAATATGGTTCTACCCTTTGGGTTTTGAGTCAATAGTTCTCGGCCGTCAGCTAGCGGGTTTTCAGTTTTTGGTTCTACCGACCACTCACTACTCGAAAGCCCATGGCCGAGACCTATTGACTCAAAACCCAAAGGGTTATGCTAGTTCCCGAGTCGGCGTTTTACTTCGATCGCCCTCGTCTCCGCCGGATCGAGCCCGAGTGCGGTGTCCGCCAACCTCCGTGCAGCAATCCGATCTCCTGCAATCTCATATGCTCGCGCAAGCGCAGCCTGTGCCGACGAAGACTTTGGAAAAATCGACGCGCTGAATTCGAGCACTCCGACTGCATCTTTCGCTCTGCCCTTGTACAACAATGCGCGGCCGAGCTGATCGAAGTCCCATTCGGCATCCTTGAGCGTATCACGATTTGCCTTGTACATGTCGCGGAACCGCGCGAGAAAAGTATCCACTCCACCATCTGCAATCTTTTTGATAGTCGCGTCGTATTTCGGCGTGCGATCGTAATCGATGTCCCACCCTTCAATCTCGAGCGAGATATCGACACTGTCGCCCAGACTCTTGCTGCGCAGCTCGTCGAACCAGCTGTTGAATTTGCTTCCGCCGGCAATTCCGAAATCACGACGATTGATGCGGGTCGATCCCGCGAAATACACGAGCGTCGAGCCATGCGGATCCTTCACGAGTGTCGAGGTTTCGCGAAATGGAACTACAACCGGTCGCGTTACGCCGTGCATCGTAAGATTTCCGCGCGCGACCAGCCCGCCACGCACGGGCTGAATGCTCGTGCTCCGAAACACAATCGACGGATATTTTTCGGAGTCGAAGAAATCGGAGCTCTTGAGATGACCGTCGCGATGATCCGAGCCCGTGTTGATGCTCGATGTTTCCATCGACGCAGTAACAGACGACGCTGAAGGTTTTCCCGGGACGTAAACGATCGTCCCGCGAACATCATTGAACCGTCCGTGCACAGGGTGACCGAGAAAATTGATTGTGAACCCTACCGCGGAGTGCGCCGACTCGATGCGGAATTCGCGGAATCCGGTGTTGCCTGACAGCTGAGCGCTGGCAGAAGGAGTCAAAAAAAGAACGGCGACAACAAGGGCCTTCATCTGCATGTGGTTGATCTCCAGATCGATTACTTCGAAAGTTTGTTTTCCGCGACGAGCACGATGTCACGAATTCCACCGCGCGTGCCGCGAGCGTCGTCGCGAGTCCGAACCGCGATGCCATCTGATTTCCTCATCCACGTTGCGATGTCGTGATGCTCGACTGTGATTGACATTTTCCAGCAGTCGAACGTGCCGGCCGGTACCGTCACTCGCTCCGAGCCGATAACGCGAAGTGTGATTGGATACAGCAGATCTTCTTTGCGAACGGCCCAGCCGAGGATCGAGAGGCTACCGCTCCAATTCGGATTCAGACCGACTGCCCGCATCACAACCGGTGCAATTGCGTCAGTGATGACAGGCGCAAATTTTCTATCGAGTGTCCCACTTACCGGTCTTCCGACTCCGCGACTGTCGCCACCCTCGGTTGTCATGCGTCCGGTAACGCTGTCGCCGACGAATAACTGACTGACGTTGATGCGCGCGTATCTGCGGTAAGGCGTCACGTGTATCTCGCGCGAGATCAGCCTGAGATCGCGCCCGGACAGGAGAGCCGTCTCGACCTCGTGTTGAACCTGGCCGATTCCCTTTTCGTCGTGGGTTCCCGTCCAATCGCGTTCGATCTTCCAAAAGTCGCCTTGCTCTACGCGGGACACACGAAGGGTTCCGCTAGCGGTGATTTTTTTCGATCCGGCAACAGGTGTCCATTGCCGCTCATACGTGAGGAGAACAGGCTTCAATTTCCGACCATCGAACTGCGCTGGCCGTTTGAATGGACGCACATCTGGTGGCACTTCTGCGGCGGCGGCGGCGTTTGGGAGAAAGATTGTGGCGCCCAGAAAATCGCGGACCAGTGATGTGCTATCCTGCACGGTCGCTGCGCGTTGAGTCGTTGGGTGCGTACTGCGCAAGTACACAAAGCCAATAGCTGCAGCCGCGACGAGCGCAGCAGTTGCCACAAATGGGATCGATATTTGTCGCGAGCGTTCTCTCGGTTCGGTGACTGGAAGAATTACTCTCTGCCCGTCACGACGCTCCGCAATGACGCGCGAGATTAAATCACCAGACGGATCAGGCGCGCGTAACATTCGCGCCTTTGCTGCAAGCTCACGCGCGAACGTGACTTTCGACCGGCATGCAGCACA
>DATLDN010000264.1:0-6479 GCA_035525855.1 Gemmatimonadaceae bacterium | reverse complement strand
TCCACTACGCCGGCAAAGGCTGGTACAAACCACCCGTTGTTGGCGAAGTAAGCGGCTCGTGTGGAATTGGCGGCGATCGGCCGCGCCTTCAGATCGAAGTTACCAGCCCGCTTCGCATCACGCCGCAGTGGCAGCTGCGCGGGAAAACACGAATCGGACAAATCGCGCCGCCTACCGAAACCAATCGTGACAAGTGTCGAGTGACTGTATTCAACATCAATGTGACCGACCGCGTGATCGATGCAACGAAAGAGCTCCTCGACAGCAAGCGGTCGATGATCGACCAGAGAATCGCGTCGGTTGATATTCGCCAACGATTTGAGGGCTGGTGGCACCTGCTTCAACAGCCTATTCCCCTGACGGATAGCGTGTGGCTTTTGATAAATCCGAGCGCTGTCCGAATGGGTGAGACAGTTGGCGTGAAGCGGACGCTTGTCACTGCACTAGGGTTTTCTGCATCGCCTCGAGTTGTGACGGGCACAAAGCCGCAGGCTGTCATGACGCCACTGCCGCAACTTTATCCAGCCGCTGTCGGTGACGGGCTGCACATCCTGCTCGAAGGAATTCTCGATTACAGTCTCGCTACCGGTCTGGTCGAGAAAGCTCTCGTCGGCAAAATCGTCGAGGGAAAAGGACAAACGCTCGTCGTCAAGGATGTTCGGCTTTTCGGAATCGGCGGAGGGAAGCTCGCTCTGCAGCTCGATTTCCGCGGAACAGTTTCCGGGCGCATCTACTTCATTGGAACACCGCGCTACAATCAGGGAACCAACGAATTGTTTGTGCCCGATCTGGATTACGACGCGGGATCAGCGAATCTTCTCGTCAGCGGATTCGAGTGGCTCAAGCATGACGACGTTCGCGATTATTTCCGCGAGCACGCACGCTGGCCGGTCGGAGACATCGTTGCCCAGGGCCGCGAGCAGCTTTCAAAAGGATTGAACCGCGATCTCGCGCAAGGCGTAAAGCTCACAGCGGAAGTGAAGGAAGTGCAGGGGCTTTCAGTGCGCGCTCAAAAGAAAGGCATACACCTTCGGGCCAGAGCCGACGCGAACGCTCGACTAACAGTCAAACAGGGAGCGCAATGAAGGACGAAGGACTGATTCGCGCCGTCGGCGTGCGAGGACTCTCTGCGGCAATCGTGAACTATACCATTGGTGCTGGAATATTCGTTCTGCCCGCACTCGTGGCTGCAAAAGTCGGAGCCGCCGCCCCGATCGTATACGTCATCTGCGCTGTCGCTATGGGTCTGATCGTTGCTTGCTTCGCTGACGCCGGCAGCAGAGTGTCGCTGAGCGGAGGCGTATACGCTTATGCCGGCGTTGCCTTCGGCAGCTATATCGGGTTCATGGTCGCCGTCGGCATGTGGATGTCGATGATCATCGCGAGTGCGGCTGTGACGATCATCTTCCTCGATTCGATCGGACAGCTCAGTCCAATGTTGACCAGCCCGCTGGTACGAAGTACGATAATCGTCGTACTTTATACGATCCTCGCAGTGATCAACGTGCGCGGCGTAAAGCTCGGGAGCGGAATGGTGCAGACGGTTACCGCCGGAAAGCTCGTGCCGATACTGATCCTGCTTGCATTCGGATTCTTGGCGGTGAAAGCGTCGAACCTCACCTGGCCGGGAATTCCACCAGCGTCAGATGCATCGCGCGCCACGGTCATTCTCATCTTCGCGTTCATGGGAATCGAATCTGCGATCACGCCGAGTGGGGAAGTGAAGAATCCGGCGCGCACGGTTCCTCGTGCAATTTTCCTCGCGATGATTCTGGTCACTGTGCTCTACATCGGACTTCAGATTCTGGCGCAGGGAATTCTGGGTACTGAATTGATGACTGCCAAAGCCCCGCTCGCTCAAGCGGCCGGCCGGATTCTCGGACGCGGGGGCGAGATACTCGTTCTAACTGGAGCCGCGATTTCTACGATTGGTTATGTGACCGGTGACATGCTGGCCGCGCCGCGGATGCCTTACTCGCTTGGCCGTGACGGCTTACTGCCCTCGATTCTCGGAAATGTTCACGAGCGAAATCGCACCCCACACGTGGCGATCATCCTCCATGCCGTTCTCTGCGCTGCGTTGGCATTGAGCGGAACGTTCGATACACTCGCGATTTTTGTTGTTCTTCTTACACTGCTTGTGTACCTCGCATGTTGTCTGGCAACTATTCAGCTCCAGCGGCGCGACGTGCGGATCGATGGCGCAGAGCCGCTGCACTTACCGGGCGGGCCGGTGATTCCGATTCTCGCATCGTTGATCATCATCTGGCTCATGAGTAGCTCGACCATGAAGGAAGTTGTGGCCCTCGGCGGACTGCTGGTTGCTTCCACGATTGTATACCTCGCAATGCGATTTTTTCGAGCACCAGTAAAGGTGCCCGCCACATGACGATCAGGCCGAGGATTGCAGGGCGCTAAATAACCTCTGGCGGAGCTGACCGAACCAAGCCAGCCGATATTGTGTCTACGTAGGCAATGACGGCAATTCCGCTTACTCAGCTTAGAGGCCGCTTGGACGAACGAGAACTGGTCGCGCGGGTCAGAGACGGCGATTCAAGAGCGCAGCGCGAGCTATACGATCACCACGTCGATCGCGTATACCGCCTCGCCTATCGACTGGCCGGCGAAGAAGAGCTCGCGCGGGACTTCACGCAGCTCACATTCATTCGCGCCTTTGAGCGCATCACCGAGTTCCGGCACGACTCATCGCTCTCGACATGGCTTCATGCGATTGGGGTTTCAGTCGCGCTCAATGGTCTTCGAACTGTCAAGAAAAACCGCCAAAGGAACGTCCCGCTCGAGGAAGCAACGAGCGTCCGTTCATCGACTGCTGCGGCAGAGCCGGATCTCAAAGCCAGACTTGCTGCTGCGGTGGACTCGCTAAGTGAGAAATACCGAACGGTTTTCCTCATGCATGATGTCGAAGGTTACACACACGACGAGATCGGAGCGGCTCTCGGCATTCCCGCCGGGACCTCGAAGACGCGGCTCTTTCAGGGACGCGCAAAACTTCGTGAATTGCTTGCCGATTTCCGAGAGGAGTGGGCTACATGAATAACGACAACGAAAAATTCGACGAGATTATCCGCTCTGCGGCGCAGGACTATAATCGGCCCCCGAACAACGTTCCACGTGATGAAATGTGGGCAGCGATCGAGGCGGCGCGAACCGAGCGCGCCCGCCGTCCGCTTCACATCGTTCCGCCAACACCGCAGCCCAGGTTCACGCGTTACACGTGGATGGGACTCGCAGCTGCAGCCGTTCTGTTGATTGCAACAGGTGTAGGAATAGGACGCTGGTCAAACTCTGATGCCGCACCGTCTGCTCTAAAGACAAACGCGCCACGTGTGGCAAGCGAAACGCAGAAGCCTCCGACGACGTTGCCGCCTGGCGGTGAAGACATCAAATCGACGGAAGAGCCCGACGGATCGTCACGCGTAGCGACGGCCGAGCCCGATGTGAATACCGGATCGCGTGCACCGATCGGCGGACAGCGCGAAGCGGCTCGCGGTACACGCAGCACGATCCGCGGCATGCAGGAGCCGAGGCAGGTGGCGACGCAAACGACAACGCCACGGCCCGTTCCCGGCGGTCGCGAAGCAGCCCCCAGCTCAGCGTTGAGCTATCAGGTCGCAACAATTCACCATCTGTCGAACGCGGAGGCTTTACTCACCGCGTTCCGGAGCGATTCACGCGATGCAAAGATGGATGCTCAGCTTTCCATCTGGGCAAAGGACTTACTCTCGAATACTCGGCTCCTGCTGGATTCCCCGGCGGCCGATGATCCGCAGCGCGCCAAGCTTCTCGGTGATTTGGAGCTGGTGCTCGCGGAGATGGTCCAGCTCTCACCCAACGCCTCGGCGCAGGATCGCGAGCTGGTTGAAGGAAGCATCAAGAACGGCCACGTAATGACACGCCTGCGCTCGGCCATCCCGGCTGGGCAAACCAGAGGATTATAAATAAATGTTGAAGACAGCCTATATGGTCGTCGCCGCCGCGCTCTTCTCGACCGGCGTGGCGAAAACGGCTGACACGATATCGGCTCGCGATCGAGCCGGACGAGTGGAAGGAGTCAAGGTCGCGTCGCGCGCCATGACTGATGTGATCACCCGCGCTTCATGGGTGCAGATCGATCCAGCAGACTCACTGTACCGCGAAGCACGCGCAGTACTCGCCAAAGGTGATTATGCGCGCGCCGCAGATCTCTTCCGTCGTCTCTACCAGCAATACCCGAATTCCGACTACGCAGGCGAGTCACTCTACTATCGCGCATTTTCCGAGTATCGAATCGGTGGAACTGACCGGCTTCGCAGTGCTCTGTCTACGCTCGGCACGCTTCAGAATCGGTTCCCGGATCGCGCGAAATCCGGCGACACAAAAACTCTTCGCACCCGTGTGTGCGGCGAGCTTGCCCGTCAGGGAGATGAAGGATGCGCGGCGGAGGTTACCGCGGCGGCAGAAGTGGTTGCTTCGGCGAAAGCCGAGAAGGCCGCGGTTAAAGCCGAGGCAGCCGCTGCGCGTGCCGACGTTGATGCAATCCGTGCGACACGCTCCCGTTCCGGAAATGCTCCAGGCTGTTCCTCGGGTGATGACGATGACGATGATCGTGTCGCCGCGCTGAACGCATTGCTTCAGATGGATGCCGAGCGTGCTCTGCCGGTTCTCAAGACCGTGCTCGCTCGTCGTGATCCCTGCTCTGTGACATTGAGAAGAAAGGCGGTGTTCCTCGTTTCGCAGAAGCGAAGCGCGGAAACAGCGGACATTCTGCTCGGCATCGCGAAGAACGACCCCGATGAGGAAGTTCGCGAGCAAGCGGTGTTCTGGCTCTCGCAGGTGCCCGATGAGCGCGCCGTGACGATGCTGCAGCAGATTCTTGCGACATCGAACAGCGAAGACATCAAGAACAAGGCACTCTTCGCGCTCTCGCAGCACAGGAGCCCAAACGCCGCTCAGTTCCTGCGCGACTTCGCTCTGCGCGAGAATGAATCCGACGAGCTGCGCGGCCAGGCAGTCTTCTGGCTCGGCCAGCGGAAATCGACGGACAATGCAGAATTTCTGCGAACTCTTTACACACGCGTGAAGAGCAATGAAGTGAAGGAAAAGATTCTCTTCTCGCTCTCGCAGCAGCGTGGCCTGGGCAATGACAAATGGCTTATCGACATCGCACGGGATCGCAACGAGAACATCGAGCTGCGCAAGAAAGCGTTGTTCTGGGCAGGGCAGGGCGCAGCGTCGGCAGATCAGCTGATCGGTCTGTACTCCTCCCTCACCGATTCCGAGATGCGTGAGCAGCTGATCTTCGTGTACTCGCAGCGTCGCGATCCCGCGTTCGTGGACAAACTGCTCGACATCGCGAAAAACGATAAGGATCCGGAGCTTCGCAAGAAGGCAATCTTCTGGCTCGGCCAGTCACGCGATCCACGTGTGCAACAGTTCCTGCTCGAGCTGATCAACAAGTGAGGATGACTGCAATGACGCGGACGATGGGCACAAGAGCACTTGGAATAGCGTCGATTGTATTGGCTTCGTTCATTCCTCCTCATGCTGCAAAGGCACAGAATCTGGCGCGTCGGGTTAACGACGCGCCGGATGGGAAGGTGAGATTCGAGTTCGCTGCGCGACAGGATTTGTGCGGGACTGGCAACTACGTCTCGCACGGACCGAACAATAGAATGTCGTGGGATTCGGATTACTCCGAGGATGTCGAGTACAGTGAGGACTGCGTCCGCGGTCCGGTTCGCGTCGTAATTACGAAGAACGGCGGGCAGATTTCGAGGATTCGCACATACATGGGCGGCCGCTGGCGTGCGACGAACGAGCGAACGACCACACTCGGTGTGATTGGTGTACGTGATGCGACGGATTATCTCCTGAGTGTTGCAAACAACACATCATCGAAGGTCGGCAGCGAAGCGATTTTTCCCACGACGCTTGCTGACAGTGTCGAAGTGTGGCCCGCGCTGCTGCGTCTCGCGCGTGACGATAATCGACCGACGAACGTTCGCACGCAGGCCGTGTTCTGGCTCGGGCAGATGGCGAGCGATGCAGTGACATCGGATCTCAGCGATCTTGCGAATCAAAATTCGGTCGATCGCGAGATTCGAAAGCAGGCAGTGTTTGCGTTGTCGCAGCGGCCGCATCAGGACGGCGTTCCTGCACTGCTTCAGATCGCTCGAACAAATCCTGATCGCGAGATTCGAAAGACCGCGCTCTTCTGGCTTGGGCAATCTCGTGATCCGCGAGCTCTCGCGCTCTTCGAAGAGATTCTTTCCCGACGGTGAACGCAGTGAAACGTCAACTACTGGGAATGTGAGAGGGAGTTGTTTGAGTGAGCGTCATGGCAGTTTTTGACATGAGCGCCGAGATGCTAACGCAGCAAACGAAAGAAGCGAATGTCCAAAACTGTCATGTGGCTCACTCAAACGACTCCCTTTCACATTCCCAGTAGTTGACGTTTCACTGCGTTCACCGTCGGGAAA
>DATLDN010000252.1:0-5438 GCA_035525855.1 Gemmatimonadaceae bacterium | reverse complement strand
GAGCTCGATGACGAGGCGACGGCCCTTGGTGCGCGACTGCACTACATACGCTACAGCAGGCGAGACCTGCTTTCATTTGCCACCGGGTTTCGGCACCTGCTTACGAAGAGAAGATATCACGCCGTGCACGACCATCAGGATTATTCGGCGGGCCTCCATTTTCTTCTGGGGCTCGGGCGACTTCCGCCCGTTAGAATTGCGCATGTGCACAACCCGGCATACCGCCTCGTCGAGCATCGCACCGACAGATTGAGCCGTCTTGCCGGGATAGTAGGCAAGCTCAGCCTTCGGGGCACTCGCGCAACCGTAGCAGGTACGTCGCGACAATTGCTCCATGAGTACGGTTTCCGGGTGGACGCATCAGACGAGCTCGCTCCGCGCGCTATCTACTGCGGGTTTGACGTGGCCCGATACTGTGGGGATCGCGAAAGAGCGCATGCCACACTGACGAGAGAGTTTGGCTGGCGGTCTGCGGATCCGGTCGTGCTCTTCGTCGGCCGACTGGGCGGAGATGAGATCGCGGCCGGCGGACGCAGCCATAAGAACCCTCTGTTCGCGCTGGATGTATTCCGCGAAGCAAAGCTGAGGTGCAACGACCTGCGCATGCTCTACGTCGGTGAAAAGGGAGAGATGCACACGGTTCTGGCTGACATAGTTCGAGACAACGGGCTGGGCGATTCAGTCAGCTTTGCGGGACTCCGTTCAGATGTCCCACAACTGATGCTCGGTGCAAATGCGCTCTTATTCCCGTCGTCGGCCGAGGGGTTGGGAATGGTGGCAGTGGAGGCGCAAGCTGCGGGTTTACCCGTCCTCGCGTCGGACACAACTCCGAGGGAGTGCGTGGTGGTCTCCGATTTGATCGAGTTTGTTGGGCTTGACCAGGGTACCGGCCACTGGGCTGATCGTCTATTGGTCATGATCCACCCGCCTGCTACAAAACATGCTGCGAGTAACGCGGCTGTAGCGGACTCCCCGTTTTCCATATCGACCTCTGCACTCGAATTACTGCGAACGTACTCCCGCGGATTGCAAACTGATAAGAGCGCTGGACTTCCCGATCGTCCGCTAATTCGTCGGCGAACAAACTAGAAAGAATGTCCTCCAAGGTCATTTTCGTTCCGTACCTCGACGGCTTTGGGGGCGTGGAACGTCTTGTATTGACGCTTTCCAAATTCCTGCATGCGCGGGGCGTAGCACACGTTGTGCTGTGCTTCCGGAATCCGATGAAGCTCGAGGAGTTCGCCACGTGGCCACTCACTGTTAGCGCGTTGCAGTGCGCGCGGAACGCGCTCGCCGAAACAACAGCCTTGCGATCCTGGATGGCCAAGACAACGAACAGTTCGCCCGCGGAATCGATACTCGCGTTTGACTTGAAAGGAGCGTTGTTCGCCGGGCTTGGACGCGGTCCTTTCGTCCTCCACCTGACGGACCCGCCAAGCTTACTACGAGACGACGTCAGTAAAGATGCAATCACTTTTCGACACGGCTACGGGGAACGAAGGAGTCGCACTCTGGCACGCATCGCGCGAGCAGAGATTGTGCATCGATTGAATACGAGAGGCGTGCGTCGGGCGCGGGCCGTTGTTGTTATGACCCATTTGATCGCGACAGAAATCCGTCACCTCTACGGGGTGGATCCCGTCATCATCAGGCCGGGCGTCGAAAACGCAGCCCGAAAACACGTTCACAACTCGAACGCTTCCCGATTCAGGATTCTTTCGGTGTGCAGGCTGGAAGAGAGCAAACGATTGTCGTGGGTGATACAAGGTCTGGCCGAGCTCGAGCGCAGTGAATCTCCTCTGAGTCGCACTGTCGACTGGATATTCGACCTTGTCGGCGCTGGTCCGGCTCAACTCGGGCTCGAAAACCTTGCAAAGACGTTGGGGCTTTCAGACCGAATAGTATTTCACGGTCGAGTGACCGACGCAGAACTCGAGCGACGGTTTCAAGACGCAGCGCTGTTTGTCATGCCTGCCGTGCAAGGATATGGATTACCCGCACTCGAGGCTCTCATCCGAGGCGTACCGGTGGTCGTTCACGAGAGATCCGGCGTGTCTGAAATACTGCGCGATACGCCCTGGGTCGAACTTCTAAATGACGACGATGGGGCGGACGTAGCTCGCGGGTTGAAGCGGTTGACTGATCGAGTACTTTCTGGCGAGTTGGTTCGCACTCAGCCGCCGGATACTCCCGTTGCTGATCGATGGGCGCGTCAGATTTGCGCAGCATGCGGCTGGAATGAGGACGTCATTTTGGAAACAGACTGAATTGCCAATACAAAAGATTTTTCGAATCCTGCGGTCCCTCCCGCGGCATCAGCGAATCAACATGTCGCTTACGCGCGGGGTTGCTTCTCGCAACATGCGCAACTTCAATCCGCATACTCCGTCCTCTTGGGAGTTTTCCGGTTTCAGCCAAAATGGCGAGGACGGAATTATTGAACACCTTCTGCGAGGTGTCAGGGAGCCGAACAAATACTTCGTTGAGGTCGGTGCCTCGGACGGCCTCGAAAACAATACTACGTGGCTATCGATGACGCGGCGGTTCAGCGGCATGTGGATCGAAGGTGACCCTGTGTTATCCGCTTCTTCGAGGGAGACGTTTGGACCGTACAATCACGGAGTTGAGGTAGTCAATCTGTTCGTCACTCGCGAAAATGCGGCTGAGTTAACACGTCGAATGGTTCACACCAATCCTGACATCTTTTCCCTGGACGTGGACGGAACAGACTACTACCTCGCCCAAAGTCTTTTCGCGAACGGCTTCAAACCCAAGATGTGCGTGGTTGAATACAACTCTGCCTTTGGCCCGGACGCGCGGCTTGCAATCCCATACGATCGTCCGCGGAGTGCAATGCTGGAACCAAGATCAAAGCTGTACTATGGCTGCTCGGTGAATGGCTGGCGCACGGCGTTCTCCGATTGGGGATACAAATTCGTAACCGTGGATACGAACGGGGTGAACGCGTTTTTTGTGGATCCGGCGCAGTTTTCGATGGAGCTGATTCAGCAGTGTACCGGCCTGGCTTTCGCCGAGAACTACGCTCAGCGTCGAGAATTTCAAGTTGCGTGGGAGGGGCAGTGGGAGAAGGTCAGGGATCTCCCATTCCTCGAAATAGAGCCACGTGGTGAATCGCCTCAACTCGCTAATGCTTCCGTAGTACAGCGTTAATGCTTGCACGCAACGGGGAAAAGACTTCGCTCGAATTAACGAGCCGTTCGTAAAGCATCATAGGGAAAAAGAGCAATGCACTTCCCTTCGCATATGACGGCTCGCACTCGACTGTCACGCAGGTCACGACGGAGAGTCTAGCGTTCTCGGCAAGTCGCCGAAGCACTCGGGGCCGGTTGGCGCGATAGACTGTCGGCCACGGATCGTGACTCTCAGCGGGCAGATTTCGGAGGCGATTTGCAACCGCAACGTGAACCCCGTGAGGCAAAGCGTGCGAAACGGCCGCTACGTAGTGGAGGAGATTCGGCGTACGCACAATGTACTTTGCGCCCGGCTTGAGTACCCGGCGAACCTCTGCGAAATGCCGTTGGGGGTCGGCGACGTGCTCCAGAACGTAGTTGGAAACGCACGCGTCAAACTCATTATCAGCAAATGGCAGAGTTGACCCGTCAAACACGAATGCCGCTGAAGCCGACGGGTTGCTCATCACATCATCGCTCACATCGACGGCAGTGACGCGCGCAAGCGTTGCGAGGAACGTGCTGGTCTCATTCTCCGAGCCTGCACCGATCTCGAGGACCTCTCCACCGGCAGGAATGTTCGCGGCGCACAGGTTGTGAAATCGGATTGTCGCATCTCCGTATCCCCGCGCCTTGGAGTAATAGACGTCAAACAACACATCGACTAGCCGACGCCTGCTCATGTCACGCTCCGGGCGCTCGCTGTCGTGTTCGATTTTTTCAGCTGGAGGGCCGCGTATTGTTCCAGGAATACACCGCCCGTAGCCGCCATCGAGAAGCGGTTGCGCGCCGTTTCCATACCAGCGATCGAGAGGGAGCGGCGAAACGGTTCGTCAGACAAAAGTCGAGCGATCGCTGCTTCCAACGCTGCCTGATCGCCAACTGGCGTCAACAGACCGGTTTTGCCGTCATCTATTATTGCCTGAGGGCCACCGCTCGCAGTGCTAATAACTGGAACTCCACATGCCATCGCCTCGAGCAGTACCATTCCAAGCCCCTCTTCGTCGGATGGGAGAACAAAAATCCTTGCGCCGCGATAGAGCTCTGCTAACTCGTCGGCCGGAACAAAGCCAACTGTGCGCACTCGGTGGGCAATGCCAGCCTCGGTTGCGAGCTGCTGACAGTCCTGCGAAAGTGACTCTCCAGCGAGGCAGAGATCAGGCATCTCGATGTGTTGGCGTGACAAGGAGGAATATGCTCGAAGCAACATTGCCACATTTTTTCGGGCGTCGCCGAGCCGCCCTACACACAAGATGTAACCGCTTTTTCCACCGGTCGAGTACTGCTTATCCTGCGCGGGGCTAAACACCTCAGTATCGATCCCGCAGTAGGCAACTGAGAGTCGCGACGGTTTGACTAGCCCTCTGAGTGATTCTGCCGTATACGGGCTCAACGCAAGAACTCTGTCCGCAATCTGAAGCGCACGTCGCTCATGCCATTCGGCGGCAAAGTGCATTCCTCTAAACCAAACGCGCCGCAGACTAGATCCGATTTTCGCACGACTCGCGCGATCGCCTGCGATTGTCGTCGCAACCCATAGCATTTTCGGCCTATCGACGGCACGCGCGGCATCGACCCAAGGTGCACTTCCGCCCACAAACTGGAGAATGTCAAAAGATCTGAGAACATTCGAAAGTGCTTCGCGAGGTTGGTATCGTTGGAATTCGAGTTCGCTGAACCAGGCGCCGACGTGAGTGAACGGCAGTCCGCGCTCTGCCCGCTGGATCGCAGTCGGTCCCTTCAGCCACGACGTCGGACGCCGAATGAGCGCGCTCGCGCGATCCTTTGCCGACGTTGCCATAAGTACGACATGGGGCTCGTACGCCTCGCTCTCGCTCAATACGCGGTACAGAAATCTCGTCATGGTTCCTACGCCGCCACTGAGCTCGTGCGTAACCAGGGCGACTCGAACTCTACGCTTCGGTTTGCAGTTCACCTCTTTCAACACATCCTATAAAGCGAAGCCGCCGGTAATCACAATCTGCATTAAAATGGTTTCCGAGCCATTACATTGAATCGACTCACAGGCAGGACTTCGCCTGTGGCGAAGCACGTAATATTAACGCTTGACTCAGCTATCGGGATCGTTCCAAGCGACCCTGTCGTCTTGAATAGGAACTGCGCCGCTCGTGAAAGGACTTTTCGTTGGACAATTAGGCCGAGGCCAAACGTGCGCGATGCGCTCCGCTGCCCTGAGTCGGCTCGGGTTCGAGATGACGAGCATCGACTCCGGTGGCATCTGGAATA
>DATLDN010000225.1:0-5020 GCA_035525855.1 Gemmatimonadaceae bacterium | reverse complement strand
CTTCCCGTCGGCGAACTCAGGAACTTCAAGATTTATGTTGCGATGATCGAAGCGTCTCTTCACTTCGCGGTCGAGAATGTCATCCAGAACGCCGAGGTCCACGACAAACCCGGTTTCATTGTCTACCTCGCCGCCGATTGTGACCTCACAGGAGTATGTGTGTCCGTGAAAGTGGGGGCGCGAGCATGCTCCGAAAACCTCTTCATTCTTTTGGTCAGACCACTCTGGGCGGCGGTACCTGTGTGCTGCAGCGAAGGAAACTCGTCTCGTCAGATATGCGTTGGGCATTTGCGAGATAATCTGTGGCCATGCATGAGGGAAGGTAAAGCGGGAACGCGGATTAAACCGATGCCGCAAAATCCTCGCGCGGGAATGTGAGAGGGGAGTAATTGGTGAGCCAAATGACAGTTTAGCATTCACCCCTTTTATTGCGCTGCGTCATCATCGGGACGCTCATGCTAAACTGCCATTATGCTCCCCAATTACTCCCCTCTCACATTCCTACCAGCGTATTTCTCACTTCCCACATCGGCTCGTGCCATCGAGTCGGCAATGGGCCAACAGCAACAATGCGGATTTCCACCTCTCACATTCACCGCGCGGCGATCTGCGAATCCAAATCCGTGCTCCGCTTTATCTAGTGCTGCGCATCGACGCCGAGGTCGCCGTACTCCTGCCCGTCGAGACCTTCAGGCGTTGGCCCCTCCGGTGGAATCCAAGGCTCGGCGGCTTCGATTGCCTGGCTTACGTCGTGCGTGCCGCCCGGATTCAAATTGCGGTCTGTAACGAGATGCTCGGCTTCCGGATCCTGCTGGCTGGCGCGATCGCCAAGTAACAAACCCGCGTGCTCGTCCTCATCGACGAGATGCTCATCGATTGCCTCAGGACTTTCGGCCCGACGAATCTCGTCGACCACAAGGTTGTTGCGCACATCCTTGAGGTTCAGAATGTCGGTGAGAATGTGGTCGACCGTACGAAGCTCTGTCTCGGCTCCGATTCTTCCCTCGACACGCACGTTTCCATTCCGCACGTGGACCTCAACATCGTCCGAGTCTATCGCGTTGTGTGCTTTGAGCTCTGTGATAACGACAGTTCGAAGCTCGTCGTCAGTGAGGTTGATCAGCTCGTCGGTATTGTCGTAATCGTCGGCCATTGCTGCCTCGCGCGGTACCGGCCGCGCGAGGCGAGCCGGATGTTAATGGAAGAGGAAGTAAGAAATTCCGAGAGTGTAAGTGCCGTTTCTCTTCCAGAAGTTTTTTTTCTGCGAATCGTCGAGAACCTGCGTGTTGTCAGACGCCTTGATGTAATAGGCCGCGGGATATTTGATCTGGTACATGTAGCTCCCGGCATCAGCCCTTACCTGAAAGCGTCCACCCGGCACGAATCGCAGTCCAGCGGAGTACGAAATGGCAAATGTGGTGCCCAGCCTGTAAGGGTCTGCATCTTCCTTCTTGCCCATATCCGAAGCGAGACCGGCGCCGAGGTACGTCACCGGAACGATGCCATGCCAGCTCCGCTGACCGGTGAGATTCAGCGACAAGCCGACGTCTCCGAAATAAACCGGCCACGACTCTGAACCGAGATTGCGCGTCGCCGCTGGTTTGGTTGGATCAATAACGTTTCGCTCACTGAAGGTTTTCGCCAAACGCGCAACCAGCTGCATCGGTCCGCCAACACCGATCTCGTATCGAATTCCAGCAATCCCTGCGGCCTTCGGCGCAACTCCAGCAGGGTCCTCGGCTGCGTTGAAATAACCGCCGAATGCAGTGAGCTCCTGGTGATACTCGAGGTCCCGATACGGGCTCGTCTGAGGCGGGTAGCCAACGCTCACCTGTGCATTGGCCGAAGACGCAATTGAAATAAGACCAAACACTAACAACGCATGCTTCATCAACTTCCTCCCAATGAAATTCCCGTCATCTCGCGCGGCTGCGCGATGCCGTACATCTCTAATATAGTAGGGGCAACATCACTCAAAGCTCCGCCGCTTCGCAGCTGTGCAATCGAATCATCCCCAATTGAAACAATCGGAACAGGATTCGTGGTGTGAGCTGTGTGAGGTCCACCGGTTTCAGGATCGATCAACATCTCAGCGTTCCCGTGATCTGCAGTTATTAACAATCGGAATCCCGCCTTTTGCGCCGACTTCATTACATCCGTGAGACATCGGTCCACAGTTTCGACTGCTTCGATCGTCGCTGGTAACGATCCGCTGTGACCGACCATATCCGCATTCGCGTAATTGCAGAGAATGAAATCGTGGGTGCGACCTTCGATTGCTTTGCATAGCACGTCCGTAATTCCCGGGGCACTCATCTCCGGCATCAGATCATAGGTCGCAACCTTCTGACTCGGCACAAGAATCCGGTCCTCTCCCCTGCAAGGAGTTTCGTTCCCTCCGTTAAAGAAGTAAGTCACATGCGGGTACTTCTCGGTTTCCGCGGTCTTGAGAAGTGTCTTCCCGTTCGCTGAAAGAACTTCTGCGAGAATGCGCGCCATCGACTGTGGAGAAAATGCAACGGGAAGGTTGAACGTTTTGTCGTATTGTGTGAGCGTCGTAACCGAGACACGTGGGCGATTACTCACGTCGAAGCCATTGAATCCCGGATCGTACATAGCGCGAATTATCTGACGCATTCTGTCAGACCGATAATTGAAGCCGATGATCGAATCGCCGTCGCGAATTGGCGCAACCGGTTTGTCGCCGTCGAGAATTACAACAGGCTCGATGAATTCATCCGTGACACCTGCATTGTAAGCATTTCGAATCGCTTCACGCGGATCACGTGCAGTGTGGCCCTGTCCATCAACCATTGCTCGATAGGCCAGCTCGGTGCGCTGCCAACGTTGATCGCGATCCATTGCGTAGTAGCGCCCCGACACCGTTGCAACGCGAACCGGTAAATCTCCGATCTCTTTCAGCAGCTGCTGCATGTATCCAAGACCCGATTTCGGCAGAGTGTCGCGGCCATCCATGAATGCGTGAATCGCCACCCGCGGGACATTCTCTCGTCGGGCCAGCTCGATCATCGCAGCGAGGTGTGTGTCGATCGCATGCACGCCGCCGCCGCCTATCAAGCCAATCAAATGCAGCGTCGAATTACTGGATTTCGTTGTCGCACACGCCGCGACGAGTGCAGGATTTCGGAAGAACGAGCTGTCGTTGATTGCCGTTGAGATCTTGACAAGGTCCTGCATCACGACCCGACCCGCACCGAGATTCAGATGCCCGACCTCGCTGTTGCCCATTTGCCCCGCCGGAAGTCCGACTCTCGTTCCCGAAGCTTCGAGAAGCGTTCTCGCCGGATGCGACCAGATCGAGTCCCAGGTCGGCGTATTTGCCAGCGCGATAGCGTTCCCTTCGGTGGATGTGCGGTATCCCCAGCCATCGAGCACGATAAGAGCGACAGGACGCGAGAAATCACGGGCCATTATTGCCGGTTCCGGGTATCATTGTACGTTAGTTACGCGCGGCGTTTGGGAGCCGGCGATTTATGCGAAACGAAGGATAAGAGGTTCAACTGAAGCCTGCTGTATACATCGGTGTCCTGGCTCTTGCTGGCTCTGCCCACGCTCAGGACGCTCCGCTTTACAACGCCGCTCATGTCACTGCCATTCGTACCGCGCCTGTAGATAGCCAGGCAACGACGATCGGACAGGTGACCCGTGGTTCGCCCGTCGAGGTGCTCGCCCGGGACCGCGGGTGGGTCCGCGTCCGGCTCGAGGGATGGGTTCGCGAGGCGGATCTCATCGTGGCAGACACATCGCTGAGGCCGTTGAGCGCAGCCGACATTCGGAGCAATCCTGCGGCTGCACAGGGGAAGCTTGTTCGCTGGCAAGTTCAGGCGATATCGCTCCAAACCGCTGACGCGTTGCGGTTAGGATTGAATCAAGGCGAGCCGTACCTTCTCGCGCTTGGCCCAGGAGTTGAGAAGACTCTCGTTTACCTCGCGGTACCCCCGGGTCTTGTGACCACCGCAAGAAGCCTCAAGGCAATGGCAGACGTTGTCATCGTCGCGCGAATCAGAAACGGTAAGAGTGAGCCCGCCGGTGTTCCGGTACTCGACCTTCAAAGCATTACACGACAATGACCGATCGCGACAAAGACGTGACGTACGAGCATCTCGACGGTCCTGGTGACCGCCGGGATCCGACACAGGCGAGAGAAGGCGATCGTCGGCGTACTAAATGGCGTGACTTCAGGCGCGCATATCCGGGATTTGTATTCACGCTGCTCATCGCTCTCTTCGCGATGGTTGCCATCGACGGTTATCTCATGTACAAGCGTCGGGCATATGAGACAGAGGTCGCTCGACTTCGCGGCGCGATGACCGAGGCCGAGAGATCCAAGACAGACGCAATCGTCGCGGCCGAGCAGAATAAAGCGCGCATCGCGCTGGAGCTGGCGAAGCGACAGGCGAAATTTGAAAAAACGCTTCACCTCGCTATCTCAGTGGACAGCGGAAAAATTTACCTCGAGCGCGAGGGAAATGTCCTTAGAGAGATGGCTGCGCAGTTCGGACCGGAGAAAGGTGTAACAGCCGGTTCTGATTCGATTCCTGTAGTTGTTCCTCGCGGTGAAGTGAATGTCGCGCGCGTGGAGGAGAACAGAATTCTCCTCGAGGGTGGCAACGCAATCGAAGCATCGCAAACCGACGTTGCTTCTCGGGATTCATCGCCCATTCCGCCTGGTAACGTGCGTATCGGCAAAGCCGATTTGGAAGCAATCAAGCCGAATCTGACGACCGGCATGCGCGTTTATTTCTACTGATTAACCGGAATTCATCATGGGTTTTGTAAATACAGTAACGCACGGCAGCAAATGGATCTGGATGACGTTGCTCGGCTTCGCAGGAGCGACGGCAGTCAGTGCAATGCTCGTGACGAAAACGGCGGACCTCCGCTACCAGCGCGACGTGAATCGTATGGTGTTCAACGACAACCTCGGCGTACTCGAAGAGGTGAAGGGCAAGCTCGGCATGATTTCCGACAGCCTGAATCATCTCGTTGCGAGCCCGGC
>DATLDN010000216.1:0-9812 GCA_035525855.1 Gemmatimonadaceae bacterium | reverse complement strand
CTCACCGGCTATCTACAGATCCTTCATTACATCGAGTCTTTGCCGCAGCGGCGACGGAGCCAGACACGTTTACGTTTGTCTCGCCCGTGGATCCGGTTTCACAGTAAAAGTCTGTGTCAAAACCTTTCCATTAGCCGTAAGACGCGCAGTGAACTTCCCACTAACTCTCGGTGGGGGAGGCCCCCCGAATGTGGGGGTCGCTGATGCCGGCGGAGTAATCACTGGTTCCCATACAACGCGATGCATTCCGGCTGCGCCCGAGAATGGTTCAGGCGTTGTCTGCCACAGCGGCGAAACTCGGGGAAGCCCGCCGGGAGTTGCGCGTACCGGTCGCGCGGGTTCGGCAGCGGGATTCGTGCTGAAAGTTTTTATCACCTTCCCAGTCGAATCCACAATCTCGAGCGTCACTGGAGAAGCGGCTCGCTTCAAATAGAAATCAATCGGAACACCATTCTGGGGATTGTCCACATGCGGCTCATCCTTCTGAAGCGGAGTTCCATTGTCGTCAGTCGGAAGCATGTCCACACTGTCAGCCGGCTTGAACAGGAACGCATCCGACGAAAGGATCGAAGCACTCATCTGTCGAAGCGGGCTGATATCGTCGATCACCCAGAACCCTCGGCCGTGCGTCGCGACTATCAGATCGTTCTGATAGATCTGCATGTCACGCATCGACGTAACGGGAATGTTGAGCGCAAGTGATTGCCAGCTGTCACCATCATCGAGCGAAATGAAAACGCCGCGCTCGGTTCCCGCGAACAACAATCCTTTGCGCACAGGATCTTCACGCACAACGTGCACGTAAACGCCGGCAGGAAGTCCGTTCGTGATTCTCTGCCAGGTTTTTCCCATGTCGCGCGTTCTATAGATATACGGATCGAAATCCTGGAGCTGGTGACGATCGACGCTCGCGTATGCAGTCCCTTCAGCAAAGTGTGAAGCCTCCATCATCGTGATTCTACTCCACGATGAAATCGCGCTCGGCGTCACGTTCGTCCAGGTCTTTCCGTCGTCCGATGTAAGCTGAATAAGCCCGTCGTCGGTTCCAATCCAGATGAGCGGCGCACGCAGCGGCGATGGCGCGATCGTGTAAATCACACCACGCTTGCCGTTGCGATCTGTCGCCGCGGCAGCGGTCGCATCGAGTGTTGCTGGAATTCCTGGATCCGGACGCGTCAGATCCGGACTGATTTGTGTCCACGTACGCGCGCCGTCAGTTGTCTTGAACAGAAATTGGTTCGCGTAGTACAGCGAATGCAGGTCCGCCTTCGAGAACACGAGCGGTTGAGTCCAATCAGATCTTGCTGTCTCCGGTGCTTTAGGAGACGTGGTTCCGTCGATCGGTGTGTTCGACTCGAGATTGTAGCGTTCACCGGAGCCGCCGTACACGATTCCGGGATTCAGCTGATCGCCTGCTGTGTATCCGCTCTCGCCACCGGGAGCAATCGGCTCCCAGTCGTGCATCGAGATCTCTGCAAACTTTCCGCGTGATCTCACCGCGATTGCACCTGAATCCTGCTGCGCTGCGGTGACCCAGTAGGGAAATCGGTAATCGACCGAGAGATGATAAAGCTGCGCGGTCGGTTGATTCAGCCACGACGTCCAGGTCACCGCACGCGGGTCATCCTTCGCATTGCGCGTAATGATTGCGCCTTGATCGCTCGCCGCTATTGCAGTGTTCGTATCATCCGGTGAAATCCAGAACTGGTGATAATCGTCCCCACCGGGTGATCCACGCAAAACAACCCACGTCTTTCCGCCATCCTTCGATCGATTTACTGCAACGTTGGGAACGTAAACGAGATCGGGATCCTTCGGATCCACAGCAATTTTCTCGAAATACCATCCGCGTCCCCAAAGCGCATTGTCGCCAGACATTTTCGTCCACGTCTCGCCTCCATCGTCAGAACGATAGAGTCCACCCTGTCCCGGTGGTGGCTGCGTTTGCGCACCCGGTACAGGCGGCGGAGTTCCGAGTGGCGGCTCGGTCGTAGGCGGTGCCTGGGGTGTCAGGCAATCCACGATCGCATAAACACGATTCGGATTTGCCGGAGCGATTGCGATTCCGGTTCGACCAATTCCCGACTGCGGCAATCCATTCGTCAATTGCTTCCACGTTGTTCCGCCATCGGTCGATTTAAAGATTCCCCCGCCTGGACCGTTCGTCGGAGCGTAGGTGAACCACGGTGGACGGCGCGTATTCCAGAGACCAGCGAAAACAATTCGCGAATCGGTTGGATGAATTACGACTTCAACCGCGCCGACATTTTCGTCGCCGAGTACTTTCTTCCAGCTCTGGCCGCCGTCGCTGGAGCGAAACACGCCGCGCTCTTTGTTCGCGGCGTACAGATGTCCGATTGCAGCGACGAACACCACGTTCGGATTGCGCGGATCGACCGAGATCTTTCCAATGTGTTGAGTCTCATCGAGCCCAAGGTGTTTCCACGTTTTTCCGGCGTCGACGGATTTGTAAACGCCATTCCCATAGCCGACTGAATCTCTGAGCGTGGATTCTCCGCTCCCCACGTAAACGGTGTCGGGCTGAGATGGTGCGACCGCAATCGCGCCGATCGACGCCATCGGCACCGAGTCGAAAATCGGAAACCAGACCCGTCCGCCGTCGATGGACTTCCACACACCGCCATTTACTGCCCCGAAATAGAATTCATTCAGCCGTCCTGGAACTCCCGTGGCGGCAGCGACGCGACCGCCGCGGAATGGGCCCAGCATTCGCCATTTGAGGCTCGACTGAAATGCGGCAAGGTCGATCGGAGCGGTCTCGCCCGTTCCGGCGACATGATGAATCGGCAAGCGCAAAAGCGGGATCGCGACCCCGAGCTGCGTGGCTGTTACGAGAAAATTCCGGCGGTTAATCGGACTGTCGGTCATTTGTATCAGTCAGTGTGAATGGAACAAAATCGTATCCAAAGAGAATACTCGTAAGACGGAGCGAGGTTTGCATAGGCGACATGTCATGTATTCGTCAAATCTGAGGGTTGCTCTTGCGATCACCCTTGTTGCGTGCGCTCAACCGGCGCCGCAAGTGACTGAGACGGCCCTTCCCCCACTGCCGCACGATCCGCACTCGTTCGCGCGTCCCGAAGTCGCGGCTGTAACGAACGTGTCGCTCGATCTCATTCCCGATTTCACCGCCCAACGAATTAGCGGTACGGCACGACTTGCAATCAAGCGAGCGGCGAACGGAGATACGCTCACACTCGATGCAAGAGATCTGACGATCAAGCGTGTCACTACTCAGCGCGGCGACACATTGAAGTTCAACCTCGGTGATTCTGTGAAGTTCCTCGGATCACCGCTCACGATTGCACTCACGCCTGGCGCGGACACCGTCATTATCGAGTACGAGACGTCGCCTCAGGCCGCGGCTGTGCAGTGGCTTACAGCGGAGCAGACTGCCGGAAAGAAGCTGCCATTTCTGTTCACACAGGGCGAATCGATTCTGACACGCTCGTGGATTCCAACGCAGGACACGCCGGGTCAGCGACAGACGTACGACGCAACTGTACACGTGCCGGCAGGAATGCGCGCTGTGATGAGCGCGACACACGTTGGCGCGAACGGCGAGCGCGATGCAGCGGGAAGAACTGTGTACCGCTTCCGTATGGATAAGCCAATTCCGCCGTATCTCATCGCACTCGCAGTCGGCGACATCGACTTCCGCTCACTCGGCGACAACACAGGCGTGTATGCGGAGCCGTCAGTTGTTCAACAGGCCGCCAACGAATTCGGCGAAGTGAATCAGATGATCAGTGCGGCGGAGAAACTTTACGGTCCGTATCGCTGGGGTCGCTACGATGTTCTCGTGCTTCCTCCGTCGTTCCCATTCGGAGGAATGGAGAATCCGACAATCACATTCGCAACACCAACAGTTCTTGCGGGTGATCGATCACTGGTGAGTCTTGTTGCGCACGAGCTCGCGCATTCGTGGTCGGGCAATCTCGTGACGAACGCGACATGGAATGATTTCTGGCTGAACGAAGGATTCACCGTTTATCTCGAGTCGCGAATCATGGAAGAGCTTCGCGGCAAGGATTACGCGGACATGCTTCGCGTACTCGGCCGACAGGACATGATGGACGCGGTGAAGGAAGCAGGTGGACCTACATCCCCTGACACGCGGTTGCATCTTGCGCTCGAGGGGAGAGATCCGGATGAAGGCACGAGCAACATCGCGTACGAGAAGGGCGCAGCATTCTTACAGACGGTGGAGTCCGTTGTCGGTCGTCCGCGACTCGATGCATTTCTTCGCGACTACTTCGACCACTTTGCGTTTCAGCCAATGAGCTCCGAGCGGATGCTGGCGTATATGAAGGAGAAGCTGCTGAGCGCCGATGAGCAGAAGCGTGTGAACATCCAGGCGTGGGTTTATGAGCCGGGAATTCCTGCAAACATTCCTCCAGTACAGTCCGCAGCATTTGCCGCGGTAGACAAGCAGGTCGAAGCGTGGAAGTCGGGTACGTCCGCATCGTCACTGGAGACGAGCAAGTGGACCTCGCACGAGTGGCTGCACTTCCTGCGCGCTTTGCCGGATACGATTCAGACCGCGCGTCTCGATGATCTCGACAAGACATTCAAGCTTTCGTCGAGCGGGAACAGTGAGATTCTTTTTGCGTGGCTGATGATTGCCATCAAGAATCATTATCAGCCCGCGTTTGCAGCGCTCGATCATTTCCTCACGTCACAGGGCCGGCGAAAGTTCGTGCGGCCCCTTTATGCGGAGCTCGTGAAGACTGATTGGGGTCGCGCTATGGCCGTTGATATCTACAAACGTGCTCGGCCGGGATACCACTCTGTAACATCAGGATCGGTTGATCAAATCCTTAATAAGCCACCGGGATAGAAACACAAATGCAACGGAGATGACTCATTGGGTAATGAGTCAATAGTTCTCGGCGTTCGGCTTTCGAGCAATGAGTCATCGGTAGAATCCCCAACACTGAAAACCCGCTAGCTGACTGCCGAGAACCATTGACCCAAAACCCAATGGGTTATTGTAGTTCCCGCAGTTCCATCCTAGTAGAATTGTCCCGATGAATGCACCTCTCACCATTCGGAATGCCGAAGATCGAGACGCTGAACCAATTGCGGTACTACTCGGTCAGCTCGGTTACCCCGCTCCCGTGGAAGACATTCCGCGGAGAATTCGCGCCGTGACGGAAATTGTCGATGCGATTGCGATTGTCGCGGAAAATTCTGATGGCGAAGTAGTTGGTGTCGCCACCGCGCGACTGATTCCCTCGATTCACGCGGAGAATCTGATCGGATGGCTAACCACCATCGTCGTGATGGAGTCAGCGCGCGGTCAGGGAGTGGGATCGCAGCTCGTCGCGTTCGTGGAGGATTGGGTCACAGCGAGAGGTGCAGACCGAATCACGGTTACTTCAGGAAAACAACGTACGCGAACGCACCAGTTTTATGTCGATCGCGGCTACGAACATCAGGGTCTGCGGTTTATGAAGCGGCTGCGTGCGGAGCCGGCTCCATAAACAGCTCGTCGACGTAGCACCATGCCCAATCTTCATCCGGCTCGAAGCTTCGAATGAGAGGATGATCGCTCCGGTGGAAGTGTTTCGTCGCATGCTTTCCAATCGAGTTGTCGCAGCACCCGACATGACCGCAGGCAAGACACAGTCGCAAGTGGACCCACTCCATTCCCGTTTTCAGGCACTCCTCACAACCGTTGGGAGTACGAGGAGGGACGTCGCGTATGGTACCGAGATGGCTGCATGTGCTCATGCAAGAATACTAATGAGGATGGGAACCCTGGCGACGCAGTTAGCTTATAATCTACTTGAAGTGAGTCCCGTAAGATGATCTAGCTACAGGTGTTGCGAGATGCGGCTCATCCCCGCCCTTCACGTGAAATCTGCGCTTCGATGCGCCTGTCCGGCACAAGCCAGATTAAGGCAACCGCGACGAAACACGCGTCAGCGATCATCTCCTGAACGAACGCGAGTGGGATTGCGATGACGTAAAGAATGACCGAAGCCTTTCCCTTCCAATCACTGCCAATCGCCTGAGCCAGCCGGGAGTTTGCGCCGTGCTCATTGGTGATCGCGTTCTGCAGAATCGTATATGCGAGCGCCGCTCCAACCATCACCACGCCGTACGCCGCGGTGGGCAACGAGGCGAAGTGATTCTCTCCCATCCAGCCGGTTACAAACGGGACGAGCGAAAGCCAGAAAAGAAGGTGAAGGTTCGCCCAGAGAATTCCGCCGTTGATCCGGTCGGCTGCCTGAAGCATGTGGTGATGATTGTTCCAGTAAATACCGAGTATCACGAAGCTGAGCACATACGTCAGGAACACAGGCAAAAGCGGAGCGACCGCGGCGAGGTCGGTGCCGTGGGGAACTTTCAGCTCGAGCACGAGGATCGTAATGAGGATCGCAAAGACTCCATCGCTGAACGCTTCGAGACGCGCGGTGCTCATTGTCTTCGCTCCTTGAATGCAGACGGTGGAAAATGTAGCGGCACTCGATTCAATTCATGTGCAAATGAGCGAACAATCAGAATCTCCGGCTGACGTCGAAGGCAGTGACGGCATTCTCGTAATCCGAGGAAGCGGCACGCATCGTAACTGGAATGGCATTCGATACAAGACCGGGCTCTCCGGAAAAAACGTCGGCGCCCAACGGCTGTCGATGAACGTAGCGACGATTCCTCCCGGCGGTGTCGCGTACGCGCACATCCACGTCGACTTCGAGGTGATGCTGTACATCCTCGAGGGACGAGTGCGTCACGAGTATGGTGACGGCCTCACGCAAAGCATCGAGAATGTTGCAGGGGATTTTATTTTCATCGAGCCTGGCATACCTCACGAGGTGTCCAACATGAGCGACACTGAGCCTGTCGTTGCGGTGGTCGCAAGATCGGATGCTAGTGAATGGGAGAACATTGTTGATTATCCAAGCAAGCGCCGACCGTAAGTGAAATTCCAGCTCCGCTTGTTGATCATTGCGGCGATCGCTACGCAATCCGTTCAGGCACAGATGCTCCAGAGTTTTCGGTTTCAGGTCGACAACGACTGGTTCGATTTCTCGATGCCGTCAGTCGAGCGACCTGACGACAATTACACGCATGGCCAAACTGCGCGCGCTGTTCTGAACATCGCGCCGAGGTGGATGCGGTTTGGACGCCCGGAATGTTTGGAGACGCTGAAGGTCACAGGAAAAACGCCGGCGTGCGTCCAGTCATCTGCGGCGATCGTGAATCAGATGTACACGCCGACTAACGATTCTTTCAATCCCGTGCGCGGCGAACGTCCGTATGCAGGAATTCTGCTCTTCGAGTACGGACGCCAAAGCGTTACTCCTCACATGTCGAACTTGATCAGCGGGACCATCGGAACGACCGGACCTCTCTCAGGTGCCGAGTGGGAGCAGAATCTTTTTCATCGTCTGGCTGACTTAAGAAAGCCACTTGGATGGAATCATCAAATTGCGACTGAGCCTATAGTCGGTCTCAACTACGGGCTCCAGTATTTGTTGACTCCGCCCGCGATGAAGACATCGTTTGGCAGCATCATCGCGCAAACATCGGCAGTTGCGAACAACATTCAAATGAATGCAACCGCGGGAATGGAAATCCATGCCGGGTTGAACGTGCCGCATCCGTGGATGCCACTGTCGAGCGATGTGAAGCGCCCGTTTAGCGCGTACCTCATTCTTGGTGGGAACGAAACGTGGGTTGTGCGAAATGTTCTGCTCCAGGGAAACTCCGATGAAACGCGCGGACTCGTTGAAGCCACTCATTTTGTTCCCGGCTCGGTCCTCGGCGCAGCACTCGGGGCCGGCGGAGTATTTCTCGAGTATCGATTTGTGGGACAAGGGCGCGATTACAAGACCGGCCCGTTGTGGCACCGATGGGGCGCAATCAGCATCATCGTCGGCAGTCCTTAAGCCTGAGGATCGAGGCGCGGACATATGCGAATTTAGGACTCACCCCGTTGAGTATTGGGTCAATAGTTCTCGGCCTTCGGCTCTTGAGTGATGAGTGGTCGGTAAACCGAAAACTCAAAACTCGCTAGCTGACTGCCGAGAACTATTGACCCAATACTCAATGGGTTAGTCCTAAATGCGCAGACCTCCTCGCTACTAAATCCAAGCAATCGATGTCTGATCGAAAGTATCTGATTGCTCACAATGCTTCCCCGATCCTCGGCGGCGGCGAGATATGGACCGCTCGATTGCTCGCGGGATTACAGAGTCGTGGTCATCGGGTACTTCTCCTCTGTCGCAACGCAGAAGTAAAAAACGAACTCGCCGAGTATGGAATTCCCACGCAAACGCTCGTGCTGCGCGGCGACGCAATGTTCTCGGACGCAATTCGATTTGCATGGATGCTTAACTCCGAGCGTCCTGATGCGTTATTGCTGACCACGTACCAGAAAACCTGGCTCGGGGGAATGGCAGCGAGCCTCGCGCGTACCCCGCGTCTGGTCATAAGAGTTGGCGCACTGCCGAAACGACCTGGCGCGCTCACGTATCGAATTGCATTGGCACGATGGATCGATGCAGTTGCCGTGAACGCAGATACCCTACGTGGTCCAATGATCGCCGCACTTCCCACTGTGCCGACGGAAAAGTTCGTGACAATCCACGACGGTATTCGTGCGCACACGCCAGACAATTCTCGCGTGGGGATTCGCAAAGAGCTCGGAATTCCCGCGAATGCGCCGGTCATCGGATCAGTTGGCCGGCTCGTCAAACAAAAACGCTACGACCGCCTGGTGCGCGCGTGCGCGATGCTTCCGTCCGATGTCCACTGTGTCATTGCCGGCGATGGAAGCGACATGGCGTCGCTCGAGGATCTCGCTCGCGAAATGGGAATCGAAGATCGACTTCATCTTCCTGGCTTCAGGGCTGATACTGCCGCGCTTCTCACTGCGCTGGATGTGTTCGTCATCAGCTCGGACTTCGAGGGAATGGCCAACGCAATGCTCGAGGCAATGGCCGCTGGCATTCCCGTTGTAAGCACTCGCGTCAGTGGCTCGGAGGAAGCACTTCATCCGCCGAGCTCAGGTGGTCCTCCGCCTGGCATCATTGTCGGTTTCGAGCCCGATGACATCAGCACGGCGGTATCACGCCTCCTTGCAGATTCGTCACTTCGCGCGAGTATGGGAGAAGAGGGCATTCGCCGGGTAAGCGAGCATTTCAGCTTCGAAGGCATGTTGGATCAGTGGGAGCGGCTTCTCTGGGGTAATTTTCCGTCATGACAAAAATCGACGACGTCGTTGTAATTACAGGCGCCAGTGGCGGAATAGGGCGCGCTCTCGCATTGCGGCTGGCTGGCGATGGAAAACGAATCGTGCTCGCCGCGCGTCGACCTACCGAGTTGAAGCAGGTCGCCGGCGAAGTGATGAAGCGCGGAGCAGCCGACGTGCTCGAAGTTCCGACCGACGTCACCAAACGGGACGACGTCAACGCGCTCCGCGACGCGGCGATTGCGAAATTCGGTGCCATTGATATCTGGATCAACAACGCGGGACGAGGGATCACGAAACAAACGCTCGATCTGACCGATGATGACGTTGACGAAATGATGAGCGTAAACCTCAAGTCGGCGCTGTATGGAATGCAGGCGGTAATTCCGCATTTCATCGAGCGCGAGAAAGGTCACCTCATAAACATCTCTAGTTTCCTTGGACGAGTTCCCGTCTCATCGTATCGGTCCGCATACAGTGCGTCGAAAGCCGCGCTCAATTCACTTACAGCGAACGTTCGCATGGATTTACTCGCGCGCTACCCGAACATTCATGTCACGCTCGTGATGCCCGGAGTGGTTTCAACCGA
>DATLDN010000197.1:0-14325 GCA_035525855.1 Gemmatimonadaceae bacterium | reverse complement strand
GCGGTTGTATATACAGTCGCGTGGTAGGCCTCTCCGATGAGCGCTGCTGACATGTGCGGAACCCATTGGGTTTTGCGTCAATAGTTCTCGGCCGTCGGATTTCGAGTAATGAGTCGTCGGTAACCGAAAACTGAAAACCCGCTAGCTGATTGCCGAGAACTGTTGACCCAAACCCAATGGGTTCCGCGTATGTCAGCAATCAGCAGTCCCGCTTCTCGATTGTTAGCGTCCAATCCGCCGTAGCTCGACCATTAAACATCGATCCTGAACCACCTTGATCCCCGCCTTCGCAAGCCGCTCGGCAGCAGCGTCATTCCGAATGCCTGACTGAAACCACACCGCCTTCGGCTTTTTTGCGATGATATCGTCAACGTGCGGAGGAATGTGTTCCGGCCGGCGAAAGACATCGACGATGTCCACATCACCGGGCACATCGGCAACCTTGCGATAAACTTTTTCACCAAGAATCTCGGTGCAATCGGGATAATAAACCGGCACCGGAATTATTTCGTACCCCGCCGCCTGCGCATACTCGGGAACAAAATGCGCTGGCCTGTCGGCCTCACACTTGGCGCCGAGTACCGCGATTCGCTTCGCGTCTTCGAGGATATGACGAATGCCGTCGCTCGTCGTGATGAGATTTTCTCTCCAGGATGCATCGTTTGCTATCATGCTCTTATTGTTATGCAACGAGTGCGCCGGGGTAACGGTGACATTGCTGTCACGGTTAAATTTCCGCGATGAAAATGCTTGTCTTGGGCGCCGGACTTCAGGGTTCCGCATGCGCATACGATCTTCTGCAGAATGATGAAGTAACCGAAGTACGCCTCGCAGATCTTCACTTGGCACATCTCACCGACTTCCTCAGCCCGTATTCAGGGAAGCGACTAATTCCTACGATCGTGGACGTGCGCGATCGCGAAGCCATTGGCGCGTTGATGCGTGAAGCAGACGCTGTGATGAGCGCGATTCCGTATTACTTCAATCTCGATCTCGCACAACAAGCGGTTGCAGCGGGCGTTCACTTCTGCGATCTCGGCGGAAACACCGAGATTGTTTTCGCACAGAAAAAGCTGAACGACGAAGCCGCCGCGAAAGGAATTACTGTAATTCCTGATTGCGGCGTTGCTCCAGGAATGGTCAACATCCTGTCGGAGTATGGAATTCATCAGCTCGATACTGTCGATGAAGTAAAGATCTTTGTCGGCGGGCTGCCGCAGAATCCCGAGCCGCCGCTCAACTATCAGATCGTGTATTCGCTCGAGGGAGTGCTCGATTATTACACGACTCTCTCGTGGATTCTTCGCGACGGAATTCGCACGCAGGTAAAGGCATTGTCCGAACGAGAGCCGGTGAAATTTCCCGAGCCTGTTGGAGAGCTCGAGGCATTTCATACTGCCGGTGGATTGTCCACGATGGCATTCCGCTACGAAGGAAAAATTCCGTCAATGGAATACAAGACGCTCCGATATCCCGGTCACGCTGCAATTATGGAAGCGATCCGTGAGCTGGGCTTGCTCGATCAGGAGCCGATTGAAGTCAAAGGCGGTCGCGTTGCGCCGCGTGATGTTGCAGTTGCTGCGATGGGTCCTCGTCTCACGAAGCCCGCTGGCCGCGATCTCCTCGCGCTTCGCATCACAGTTCGCGGAAAGAAAAACGGGCAATCCAAATCACTCGGCTGGGAGCTGGTCGACATGTACGACGAGCAGCACGGCATAAGCGCGATGATGCGAACGACTGGCTATTCGCTATCGATTACGGGGCAGATGCAGGCAAGGGGAGAAATCGCATTGAAGGGGGTGCATACTCCCGACGAGTGTGTGCCGGCCGAGCGGTACATCTCTGAGCTCGCAAAGAGGGGAATCAATATCCGCAGCATCGAAACCGACGCGGTAATTCAGTAGGAGAGTAGTGACCCGCGTCGTTAACGTTCAAAGTTGGCGAGCGTCTCCCCCATCACATCGATCATCGACTTCGCCGTCCAACGATCCGCACCGTTGTAAATAAACGAGAATGCAATCACCTCACCGTCCGCGGCGGTGACGTAACCACCAAGACCGATTACGTCGTTAGTCGTGCCAGTCTTCGCATGAAGATTTCCCTGCGCAGGACTGCCCTTCATTCGTCGTCGCAGCAGCTCTGATTCACCAGCGACTGGCAGTGATGCGTGGAAATACGGGCCCCATTCAGCCTTGTGAGCGTAACCGAGCATCTGCGTCATCCCGCGAGGCGTCACGCGATCGAGCGTGGAAAGCCCGCTGCCGTCGAACACCTGTAACGACGCGGAATCTGCACCAACCTTCGTCGCAAAAAATTGTCGAAGCAGCGATCTCGCGTTCCCAATGGTTCCCTGTTGCTTCCGATCGGGCCCGCGCGCGGCATTACGCAACAACAGCTCCGCAAAGTGATTAATGCTTTCGCGATTCATCGCCGAGATGATTCGGTCGAGTGTCGGTGATTGAATGCTTGCAATCTTCGTCGCACTCGATGGAGTTGCGCCGAGTCGAATTCCGCCATCGACAGCAATTCCTGCGGCGATCATCGAAGCGCGAAGAGCACCTGTGGTGAATCTCGCGGGATCCTCTACGACGTACACGTATCGTCTCGGCCCTGCGCGGGATCCAATCGTTCCCGAAACAACTACGCTGCCATCGCCAAATCGCCGGACGGACAACCTCGCGCCAGTTCCAGGTACAACCCTGACGTTATTCGTCAATGGAATTGCGCTCGTCGCAGGCTCGAGTCGAGCGCCGCTGCCATCGACAGTCACCCATACGAGATTCTCGTTGAGGGAAAGACCGGACACCCGAGCGGCATATCCGGATTGCAGATATCGCGTGAGCCAACCTTCCGGAACTCTTTGATCGTCGAAGGCCGACGCGTCGCCGATAACTTCACCGGTCACATGCTTTATTCCGCGCGCGGCGAGCTGATCGGCAAGAAACTTTATTGGCGCGTTCGGACCACCCTTCAAGTAGCGGCCCGACAGCGATGGATCACCATCTCCGCGCAAATACACATTCCCTCGAATCGTCCCGTCCTGATCGAGTGTGCCATCGTAGAGAACGTCAGTGCTGAACTGATACTTGGGACCAAGACGCTCGAGAGCGACGGCCGTCGTAAGCATCTTCATTGTTGAAGCTGGCAAGAGAGGAGTGCCAGCATTGTACGAGAACAGCGTGTCGCCTCGCGTCAGAGACACCGCCATAATCCCGAACTGCCCGCTCCGAACGCGGCTTGCGAGTGCGCCCATATCGGCGGCGAGCGACTGCGCTGTCCGCGGGGAAGTGTAATGCGGCGGCGGAGGCGCAGGTGGCGCTCGCCTCACGGTTTTCTTCTTCGCCCGCGACCGCGTAGACGAAGACGTGGTCTTTTTCTTCTTTTTAGAGCTGGCCTGACCGTCCAGCGAGACGGCGATCATCGAAGCAAGCGCGACGGTCGCGACTATGCGAAACTTTCGATACAGCATTGTTTTCTAGAGGGGAAAAAACCGGCGTGATACAAATGCCATCCGGGCAACGCGAATTTCGCACCACTCGGCTAACCAAATCATCACGGTTTGGATATTTTCCCGCTCAACGCACGAACTTCCGGGGATGATACATGGCTGACCGCCACAGCTCGATTCGCGAAGGCCTCATCGCAGGCGTGCTCGGCGCCACTACGATCGCAGTATGGTTCCTGATCATAGACGTAATCGGCGCGCATCCGTTCCATACGCCAGACCTTCTGGGATCGGGGCTCATCAGCATACTCGGGAAACCTCCGGCGATGCCCGATACCATGGCAACGCATGTGATTGCTTATACAATCTTTCACTACATTGCGTTCGCGATCGTGGGAATCGTCGTCGCTTCGATCGTACACCAGTCCGCGCGAACTCCGGGAATACTAGCAGGATTTCTTGTGTTATTCGCGATGTTCGAGCTCGGCGCTTACATGCTCGCGGGATTGTTCACCGAATCAGCGCTCGGCGGCATGGCCTGGTACCAGATCTTTATTGCGAATCTGGTCGCCGCAGCTGCGATGGGATGGTACATGTACATGCGCCATCCGGATCTTAAACGCGATCTGAATACGGCGCTCGCCGGCGAGGACGCTTAGAGCGAAAAGTCGCAGGCGCGAGCGGTAATGTGAGAGGGAGTTGTAGCGACAGCCCAATGACAGTTTTGACCTTCACTACCTCAGTGTGCTCCTTTAACGCCGGGACGCCCAGGTCAAAACTGCCATAAAGCTCTCGCTACAACTCCCTCTCACATTACCGCTCCATCAGGATTCTCGCGGCGCCGGTTGCACAGTTCCACCGCGAGCCGAAGCATCTCCCCCAAACCCACGTATTTTGGTCGCCAGTCCGTAGAGTAGCGGTGTCGCAAGACCACGCTTGAGCGGGGATTCGTCTCGACCATCATCGAAAAGACGAAACGAGTTGCGTAATTTGCGCACCATTTCGCTGCGCGTAAATCTTCGAACGATAGCTGAGAGCGGGGAACGTGAGAGGGCGAGCTGTTGCGAGAGCTTTATGGCAGTTTTGACATGACGATCCTGACGCTTGACGGAGCGCAGTGAAAGCAGTGAATGTCAAAACTGTCATTGGGCTCACGCAACAGCTCGTCCTCTCACGTTCCCGCGGGGGGAACCATCGCGCGAGCTATGCGACTTTCGGCTTCCAGTCGACTTGCGCGCCTGCGGTAGAATCTTCACCGCGAGCGGCCCATTTAAAGAACACGACGGTCATGATCACCGCGAAGATCAAACCGCCCGGCACCCACATGATCAGTCCGCCCAGCAGCTGATCATCGAGCGGTGTGAGAGAAGTAAGACGCGGAGCTGCGGCATACGCGGGATACAAAACGTGATCGGCCATGGCGATATACACGGCCGTGATCGACATCGGGATGCTCATCAGAAAGCAGTAGAGCATCTGTCCGGGGTACGCGAGTCGCGGCAGCTCGGGAAGCGGGCTCATCAGCGGCCACCACATGAGCGCAGCGGCGGCCATGAACATCAAATGCTCGATGATGTGAATGTTGTGATTCGCCATCGCCAAATTGTACAAAGCGGGAACGTGCCACGCCGCGATCACAACGTTGAACGCGACGAAACAAAAAACAGGTCGCGTGATTCGCCGGGTAATGAATGCGATAGTGCGATTTCTTAATAGCGGCCGGAGCATCCATCCGGGAATGCCTGCGATCAGGAGCGGCGGCATCGCGAGCGTGAGCAGCAGGTGCTGCACCATGTGCGCGCTGAAGAGGTAGTCGTCGCTCAAATCGTGAAGCGGGCCATTGAGCGAAACGAAGATCACGGCGAGCGCGGCGAAAAAAGAAATTCTTCGACCAGCGCTTAGATGTTCACCATTGGGCGCATGACGCTCGCGCCATAGATAAATCGCTGCGAGTACGACGAGTCCAACAACGGTGCTCGGATGAATCGACCATGCAAGCCACCCGGTTTGCGTAAATGGGTGGAGCAGTGCGAGCACGGGCATTTCTTACCTCACAGCTTTGCCGCCCAGTGCCCGAAGAGGAACATCAGCGCAATCAGCGTGGCAGCAGCAATGAAGAGAGGTCCAGTGAACAACGCGCGGAAAAGGCGGTGGTCGTACTTGAGGTGCATGTAGAACATCACCACGATACCGAACTTGAGCGCGGAGAGTGCGAGCAGAGTTGGAACGAATGCACGCGATGCAACGACAGCCGGTATGTAGTACATCCACACTTCACCGACGGTGATGAGCGTGAGGATGAGCGCGACTTTCCAGTAGACGGACCAGTCCGGATGATATTCCTCATGATGCGCGTCGGCGCCATGCGCTCCATGATCGGCATGTGCGGCATGAGGTGGTGCTTCGGGGTGAGTGAGATCCTGTTCCATCGTTCTATTTAATGAGATAGACGAGCGTGAAGATCGCAATCCATACAACGTCGACGAAATGCCAGTACAACGCAGCTATGTCAACTTTGAGTGCATCAGCGGGACCGAGTCCGCGCTTGTAGTCGATCGAAAGAAGAGTGAGGAGCCAGATCACACCGGCGGTTACGTGTGCGCCGTGAAATCCCGTCAACGTGAAGAACGACGATCCGAAAAGATTCGTTCTGATCGAAAGTCCTTCGTGCACGAATGACGTGAACTCGAATGCCTGAAATCCAAGGAACGTCGTTCCTGCAATCGCGGTTGCCCACAACCAGAGCTTTGACGATGAAAGGCGGCGCTGCCACCAAGTGCGCTTCGGATAGCGTCCCTTGTTCTCGACTGCGGCAAGCGCGAGCACCATGAACAGCGACGACATGAGCAGCGTGAACGTCGACGCCGAAGTAACCGGAATGTTGAGAATTGCGTGAAGCTGATGTCCGGTTGTCGGATCGACCCATGCTTCATGCGGGAAGGGACCGACTCTCGAGCGCCCCTTATAAATGAGGTACGTCGAGATGAGCGACACGAAGAGCATACACTCGGAGCCGATGAAAGCCCAGATTGCAATCTTTCGGCTGTCGAGCCCTGTCGACGTGTAGTGATGCGGGGCTGGATGCGCTGGTGCGGCCATGATCTAATGATGCTCCGGCTCGAGCGGGCTCAGTAGCCAGCTGTAAAGTGCGCCGACAAGAATTGCTGCTCCCACAAAAATCAGAACGCGCGTACTAATCAATCCGCAGAACATCACAAGGATTCCGAGCGCCGCAATCATCGGCTTGATCGTTGGATACGGGAGAATAATTCCGAGCTCCTCGGCGCTCTTTCCTTCCTGGCTGTTGATGCGCGCGCTTTCCATGTCCGTTTCATTTCCTTCCCACAACGGATAACGTGACGTCACGTTCGGAAGCGCGGCGAAGTTATACTCCGGAGGCGGCGATGGAATGCTCCACTCGAGAGTTCCGGCGTGCCATGGATTCGGTCCCGCAATCGCGCCACGCTTTCTGCTCACGAAGAAATTGTAGACGAAGATCAGCGTCGCCACCGCGAGCATGTACGCGCCGATGCTCGACATCAGATTGTAGCTGTCCCAACCCTGGCCAGCATCGTACGTGTAAATGCGGCGCGGCATTCCGAGCATCCCGGAGAAATGCATCGGGAAGAACGTGAGGTTCATTCCGATGAAGTTGATCCAGAAATGCCACTTTCCGAGTGTCTCGTTGAGCAACCGGCCGGTGATCTTCGGGAAGTAATGATAAATGCCCGCGAAGATTCCCATGATCGATCCGCCGAACAACACGTAATGGAAGTGCGCAACGATGAAGTACGTGTCGGTCTGTTGAAGGTCAGCGGGCGGCGACGAGTGCATCACGCCGGAAATTCCGCCGATAGTGAACAGCGCGACGAGCGCGATTCCAAACAACATCGCCGTCGTAAAGCGCAACGACCCCTGGGCCATCGTCGCCATCCAGTTAAAAATCTTCACACCTGTCGGAATACCTATGAGCATCGTAGACAGTGCGAAGATCGCGTCGGCAATCGGGCCCATTCCAACAGCGAACATGTGGTGGGCCCACACACCGAATCCCAGAACGCCGATCAAAATTCCGGAGTACACCATCACCGGATAACCGAACAATGGCTTGCTGGAGTACGTCGGCAGGACTTCAGATACCAGTCCGAACGCCGGCAGAATCAGGATGTAAACCTCGGGATGTCCGAAGATCCAGAAAAGGTGCTGCCACAAAAGCGGATCGGCGCCAGCCGTGATGGTATAGAAGTTCGTTCCGAAGAAACGATCGAAGAGCAGGAAGACGAGCGCGATCGTAATCACGGGAAATGCCAGTACCAACAGGAACTGCACCACGAACGACATCCACGTGAACATCGGCATTCGCATCAGCGTCATGCCAGGCGCGCGGAGATTGATGATCGTCGTGATGAAGTTGAACGCCGCTGCCAGTGAGGAGATACCAAGTATCTGGAGGCCGATCACCCAGAAATCGATATTGATTCCCTGCGAGAACTGCCTTGTCGTGAGCGGGACATAGCCAAACCACCCGCCATTCGGCGCGACCTGAAAAAGAATTGGCAGCGTAATGAAGACTCCGCCGAACAGATAAACCCAGTAGCTGAACGCATTGAGACGCGGGAACGCGACGTCACGCGCGCCGATTTGTAGTGGAATCAGAAAATTGAAAAACGACGCGGACAACGGCATGATCGCGAGGAAGATCATTGTCGTCCCGTGCATCGTGAAAATCTGATTGTACATCTCGGCCGACAGGAAAGCCCTGTTTGGACCCTGCAGCTGAATACGGATGAGCTCTGCCTCGAGACCGCCGATCAGAAAGAAAGTGAGAGCGGTAAAGAGGTAAAGAATTCCGATTCGCTTGTGATCGACTGTAGTCATCCAGCTCCAGACGCCCGACTGCTCTTTATACGGAGTAGCCGTTAGCGGCGGTGCCTGGGTAGGAATTGCGGTTGATGCCATCGATAATCCTCTTACTTCAACGCCCAGAGGTACGCGACGATGTCAGCAATCTGCTGATCGTCGAGCCCGCCGGCCGTGACTTTCGTTTTCAGGATGGGATCCATTTGATCCTTGCCGAGTGTCGGCATGAGAACCCCCGGTTTCATTACGCGCGCATTTTTGATCCACAGCGCGAGGTACGCCGGAGTATTTGGAAAGCTGCCCGCGCCGATCGTCGCGCGCGATCCGAAGTGCGTGAGGTTCGGCCCAACGACCCCCATAGCGGCTGGATTGCCGGCGATCGCGTGGCAGCCTATGCATGCGCTCGATGAAAAAACCTGCTGACCGCGGTGTGCATTTCCCGTGAGACCTTTTGTAAAGGTCATCCCGGCGGGAATTGGTGAGTGCGGTTTCGCGTAATCGAATTCGGGTTGGTTCTGAGGGAATTCATATGCGACTGCGGTTGCCGGCGGCGCGCTTGCGGTAGACGCGTTTACGGGGGTGGCGGCATTGACGGCTTTCGCAGTATCCGTGGCATTCCCCGCGGGCGCAGTCGTCGCGGCAGTTTGCGCCGCGGCCGCACCAATTGCTGCCGGCCGTTTTTGATTCTCCACCCACGACTGGAATTGATCCGGCTTCACCGTGAATACACGGAATCGCATTTTGGCGTGCGACGTTCCGCAGTACTCGGTACAGAAGCCATTCCACTCGGACGGTTGAAGAGTCGAATCCGGAGTGTACCACATGTAATTCGTCCGGTTTGTAATCGCATCGCGCTTTCCGCCAAGCTGCGGCGTCCAGAACGAGTGAATCACGTCGTTCGATGTAAGCTTGAAGTTTACAGTGCGCCCCGTGGGGAGATAAATCTCGTTCGCGGTGACGATTCCATACTCGGGATATCGGAACTCCCACCACCATTGGTGTCCGATCACCTCTATCTGAAGTGCGCCGGCCACTGCCTTTGCCTGCGTCTTGAAGATCGTTCTTACCGTCGGCACTGCGATAAAGAGCAGAATGAATACTGGAATGAGCGTCCAGAAAATTTCGATGATGACATTTCCGTGTGTCTGCGGCGGCCGCTCATCGGTTTCGCGTTTGCGGTAGCGGAAAACGATATAGAGGATGCCGGCTTCGACGAGAACGAAAACGATAGTGCCGAGCAGGAGCAGGCGATCCCAGAGGAAATCAATCGCGCGACCATAATCCGAGTGCGGAGTAAACGTCGTGTTGGGATGAGACTGTTCGCACGCGGCGAGCGTCAGCGCAAGCACAGCCATCATGCCAAACGATGCCATCCGCCGCAGGCGGGAATTGCCGTTCATTCCTGTTCCTTTGACTTCGTGTCGGAGCGCGGTAAGCCAACATCCGAACGCGCTCACACCAGAGTGGAAAAACCGCTACAAGTCTAACCTTCGCTGTGCTTTATCGGGAGGGTGCCGTACTCCGAAGTTGGATGGAGCATCGTCTCCGGATTGAGCGCCCGGTCGAGATCGTCTCTGGTCATGAGTCCCTTGTCGCAAACCAGATCGTATACTCCCCGTCCGCTTTCCAGCGCTTCACGTGCAATCTCCGTCGCCGTTTCGTAGCCGAGCACGGGCACGAGGGCCGTGACAATCCCGATCGAGTGCTCGACGAATTCCCGCATCCTCTCGGGGTTCGCCGTAATCCCAATAACGCAACGCACCCGGAGCACATCGCATGCCCGATGAAGAATTATCATCCCGCGCAGCAGGCGGTAGGCGATAATCGGCTCGAAGACATTCAGCTGAAGCTGCCCTGCCTCGGCCGCCATCGTCACGGTGATATCTCCGCCAATGATGTCGAAGCAAACCTGATTCACGACCTCCGGAATCACCGGGTTCACCTTGCCGGGCATGATCGACGAGCCCGGCTGCATCGGCGGAAGATTGATTTCTCCCAATCCTGCGCGTGGTCCCGAGCTCAACAATCGGAGATCATTGCAGATCTTCGAAAGTTTGACGGCGCATCTTTTTAAGACGCCGGACAATTGAACGAAGACGCCGGTATCTGCAGTCGCTTCGACCAGGTCGGGGGCAGTAATCAGGTCGAGTCCCGTTATCCTCGAGAGGTGAGCCCGCACGCTTTCGGCATATCCATGAGGCGTTGTGATACCGGTCCCGATCGCAGTCGCACCCATATTGATCTCGCGCAGCAACGCCTGCGCTTCGCCTAGTCGCTCGACGTCCTCGAGGATCGTATGTGCGAATGCCGAGAATTCCTGTCCGAGTGTCATGGGAACGGCATCCTGTAGCTGGGTGCGACCCATCTTCACAAAGGGCGAGAACTCCTCTCCCTTCAATAGAAAAGCGCCGGCGAGAGCGCCCATCGCGGAGCGAAGCTGCTCGATGCTCGACTGCATCGCGAGCTTTACCGCAGTTGGATAAACGTCGTTTGTCGACTGGCTGAGATTCACGTGAGAGTTCGGGCTCAGCACATCGTACGATCCGCGTGGGTACCCAAGGATTTCGAGACCACGATTCGCGATTACTTCGTTCGCGTTCATGTTGGTCGATGTTCCAGCGCCGCCCTGGATCATGTCGACGCGGAAGTGGTCGTGGTGTCGGCCTTCGCGTATTTCGCGACACGCAGCGATGATCGCGTCGGCGATACGCCTGTCGATTAAACCGAGCTCGCAGTTTGCCTCGGCGGCCGCTTCTTTTACCGCTGCGTGCGCCGCAATCAGTGTCGGAAATTCGTGGAGCTCGACGCCGCTGATTGCGAAGTTTTCCATCGCGCGCAGCGTCTGAATTCCATATAGCGCATCGGCGGGAACATCGCGTTCGCCGAGTAAATCATGTTCACGTCTTGTTGCATCGCTCATCGGTAACGGGAAGCTACACTAGGCAAACCCGATTGCGGAATCTTGGAAGAAGCCGCCAGCCATCAGCGAGTTGTTAGTCAGCAGTCAGCAGTTGCAGGTGCAGTAGCTGACGGCTGACGGCTGACGGCTACGTTACGGCGGGGACGCCTCGAGCTGGTGTGTCGCCAAGCTTGAAGGTTCCAACGAGCTGAGCGACGCGTCGCGCGGCGGACGAAAGGGAATTGGCGGCGCCTGCAATCTCGTCTATGCTGTCGCTCTGCTCTTCGCTCGCCGTTGCAACCTGGTGCATGGCGCTCGCAAATCCTTCGGTTCCAACGGCGAGGTTATCGAGGCGTTTCGTCATGTCGACAACCAGGCGATTCGATTCCTCGACTGAATTCTCGATCGACGCACTCCACTTCTCGGCCTCGATAACGCCTTGCTCGACCTGCATGAACGATTGTCGGCCATGATGCGTTGCGTCGTTCACGGTTTGAAGCGTTCCCAGTGTGCGCGCCGCGGATTCTCTGGAGCGGCTCACGCGCTCCATCATCGCCCGTGCCAGAAGATCTGTTCGTTCAGCGGCTTCGGCCGAATCGGCCGCGAGACGTCGAACTTCATCCGCAACGATCCCAAATCCTTCGCCTTGCTCGCCCGCGCGCGCAGCTTCCATCGCGGCGTTGAGCGCAAGCAGTTTGGACTGACGTGAGATTTTCTGAACGAGGGTTAGGAACGCGCGAATCTCATCGACCGCAATCGCGAGCGCTTCGATCGATTCGGCACTGGCACTCGCATCTGAAGTAAGAAGCTCTAACGCGCGGGAGCTTTTATCGAGCCGCGCACGGTTTTCCTGAGCGAGAGTTCTCAACCGCCGCTCGCGTCGAAGATTTTCCTGCGCACGTTCGCGCAAAGACGCTGAAATCTCCTCGAGCTTCGTTGCATCGTCGGCGATTTCCTTGATGGTCCGTGCCATCAAGGTCGACTCCTTGCTCAGAGCGCTCGAGGTCGCCGCTGTTTGCTGCGCAGCCGTCGCAACGCTTTCGGATGCAGATGTGATTTGCGCCGACAATGTGGTTGTGTCGCGAGCCGACGAGCGCATCGTGCTTGCCAACCGACGGAGCGCCACGATCATTCCCGATGTTGCTCTGCTCAATCGTCCGACTTCGCTGTTCACGCGCGAAGGGGTGAAGGGAACTGAAAGCTCTCCGCTCGCAACAGCCTCGGACAATCGCGCGAGCTCAGCTACGGGCTGCGTGACCTGACGCTCGATCAGGCGCAAAACGAATAAGCAAGCCAGGATGAGAAGCCCAACGATCCACACTGCTGCGAACCACAATGTCCCACGAACGGTTGGAGACTCGATGAATGCCTGTCGCACCGCCGGGGTGAAGAAATGGTACAAGCGGTAAAGCACGACGCCGATTCCAAGGTGAAACAGAACGAGCGACGCGATCATCACCATCGCTGCTTTCCGCTGCAACATGCCAAGCACCGGGGCGAAAAAGCCTCCGGCTTTGACTTCGACGATCGGAATTCCGGTCCACGTCGGCGTCATTCTGTGGTCGGTTTCGGTCAGCGGAAACTGCGGATGCATCGTATTGCGTGTGTGTACAGGGTGAAACTGCTTTACAGCCCCGCTACTTTGTAAACATGGACAACCAGGTCAAAGCCACCGACCAGCGTCTCGAGACTGACGATTACAATCCCGAATCGGTCGAGACCAAGTGGCAGGACAGATGGCGTAAACAAAAGACGAATGCGACCGACATAGCCGGCGCACGCGATCCGTATTACGCGCTCATGATGTTTCCCTATCCCTCCGCGGAAGGGCTGCACGTGGGCAACCTTTTCGCGTTCGTTGGCAATGACATAAATGGACGATTCCAAAGGCTCCAGGGACACAATGTTTTCGAGCCGTTTGGCTATGACGCCTTTGGTATCCACTCCGAGAACTACGCCCTCAAGGTCGGGCAGCATCCGACGAAGCTGATTCCGCAGAACATCGCGAACTTCGAGCGTCAGGTTCAACGCGCGGGTCTTATGGTCGACTGGGAGAAAAAACTCTCGACAACGGACCCGGATTATTACAAGTGGACGCAGTGGGTCTTCCTTCAGCTTCTCAAGAAGGGGCTCGCTTACAAGAAGCAGGCTGCGGTCAACTGGTGCCCAAGCTGCAAGACAGTTCTCGCCAACGAGCAGGTAATCGGTGGTCGCTGCGAACGGTGCGACACGCCTGTCGAACAGCGTTTGTTGGAGCAGTGGTTTTTCCGCATCAGCGAATATGCCGGGCGTTTGCTCGGCAACCTCGACCATATGGACTGGTCGGAGAGCACGAAGACCGCGCAGCGAAACTGGATTGGAAAGTCAGAGGGAGCGGAAATCGATTTTCCGGTCGAGACCGCCAGCGTGCATAAGGACGCAGTCCGCGTTTTCACAACTCGGCCTGATACGATCTTCGGCGCAACGTACCTCGTGCTTGCACCCGAGCATCCGCTCGTCGGTCGGCTGACGTCCAAGGAGCAGCGGATGGCGGTCGAGGAATATCTCGAGCGCACTTCGAAGCAGGATCTCGTCACGCGAAAGACCACAACGGAAAAAACAGGGGTGTTCACCGGCTCGACGGCGCTCAATCCAGCTACGGGAAAACAGATTCCAATCTGGATTGCCGATTACGTGCTCATGGAATACGGAACGGGCGCAATCATGGCTGTCCCCGGACACGATGATCGTGATTTTGAATTCGCGATGGTTTTCGATTTACCGATCGCTCGCGTTGTGTGCGCGGAAGGCGATGATCCTGAAGCAGATTTCTCTTCAGCGTATACGGGGAGCGAGAATTCGCATCTCGTGAACTCGAGCGAGTTCAACGGAATGTCTGTCGATGCCGGCAAGAAGGCGATCGTTCACATGCTCGCGAAGCGGGGTCTCGCGAAACAGACTGTGAATTATCGACTGCACGACTGGTGCATTTCGCGGCAGAGATATTGGGGTCCGCCGATTCCAGTTATCTACTGCGACAAATGCGGAGTTGTCCCGGTGCCTGAGAAGGATCTGCCGGTGGTGCTTCCGTACGTCGAAGATTTCAAGCCGGATGATTCCGGTTTATCTCCGCTCGCACGAC
>DATLDN010000241.1:0-10625 GCA_035525855.1 Gemmatimonadaceae bacterium | reverse complement strand
CTTCTCGCGATTTTTGAACGTCTACGAGACGCTGCCTTAGAAGTTTTATTCGGCTATTGATGAGGCGACGGTCTGTATCAAGCTGGGTTTCGCCAGGACCGCGGACTCCGATTCCGCCACGAAACTTCTCCAGGTGAGTCCACATGCGAGTCAATCGTGGAAGCATGTACTGAAGTTGCGCGAGCTCAACCTGCATTTTCGCCTCGCTGGATCTGGCTCGCGTTGCGAAAATATCGAGGATGAGCTCTGCCCGATCGATCACGCGTTGTCCCGTCGCATCCTCGATATTTTTTCCCTGCGCAGGCGTCAGCTCATCGTCGAATACAATCAGTGTAGCGCCCAGTTCGCGAATCTTTTCGGATAATTCCTCGATCTTTCCCTTGCCGAGATATGTCGCAGGATTTGGCCGATCGATTTGCTGGGTGAGCTGTCCCACGACAGTCGCGCCGGCGGTATCAACCAGCTCGGATAACTCCTCGAGGTGTTCGGTCATCACCTGCGCGCGTGATGCCGGGGCGTTCCCGTCGTTACGTCCTCCAGGTCGTTTGAGCTGCACGCCTACGAGAAACGCTCTGTCGACTGTTTGCCCGAGCTCGATCATTGGAGACTTCACGTCGCTGACTTCTTGAGGACAAGCTGCTGAAGGTCCCCGACGTTACGCAGCCGGATCGCTTCCATGCTCTTTATTCGAATTCCAAAAGCTTCTTCAACAGCGACCAGCACCCGAACGTGCGCGAGTGAGTCCCATCCCGGTACCTGGGTTGCGAGTGTGTCCATGTTCAGCGGATACGACTCCAGGCCAAGCTCGGCACAGATGACATCTCGCAGTCGTTCGGAAATAGGCTCGCTCATTTTTCGCTTTGCATTGAAAGAATTCTCTCGGTGTTCGCGCGGCGGCTTGGCTTCCCTGCCGAGCTCTTTATCAACCAGCGTGGAGGAACGAATACAACCTTCGAAATCGTAATGTCGATTTCCATCGCGGCTTTGACGACATCGATGCGAAGTCCGTTCTGCAGATGATCAACGCGATCAGTCTCGGCCGCGATCCAAACCTGCTCGGTTCCGGATTGATCATCGAAGACACCGAATGCCACCACACGACCTGGCAACACTCCATCTACTCGTGAGATTTGCGCCTCGATATCCTCAGGATAAATGTTTTTACCTGCAACGATGATGATGTCCTTCTTTCTACCGATAACGTAGCACTCGCCATCGTGGAGAAATCCGTAATCGCCGCTAGAGTACCAATCTCCTTTCAGCGCTGATTGCGTTGCTTCCGGGTTGTTCCGATAGCCGGAGAACATGTACGGAGAGCGGAGTGTGATTTCTCCGATCATATCCTTCGCTACTTCCGCGCCACGATCGTCGACGATTCGAATTTCGCATCCATCGAGTGGCACCCCGGAGGATACGCACTCGCGCGCTGATTCGCCTGTTGCTGCGAGATTCACCGTCCCGGCGGCGAGGCCTGTCACTGAAAGCTTGAGTCGCTTCGCTTCCTCTCGCGGGCGCGTCTGTGTTACTGCGAATGTCGCCTCTGCCATCGCGTACGATGCTGCCAGTGACTCACGCTGTAGCCCGAAGGGCGTATAGCGTTCGCGGAATCGGTCATGACTCTCGGCTCGCACCGGCTCGCTGCAATTAATGAAGAGCTTCATTCCGGAGAGATCGAGGCCTTCCAGGTCTTCGTCGTGAACGCGGTCTGCCAGAAGATTGTAGGCAAAATTCGGGAGCCACGTGACGGTTCCGCGCTCGGATTTGATCGCGTCGAAAAGAATACCGGGCGCAACGACCCATTCAAACGGATCGACCTGCACCGTCGTCATTCCCACTGCAAGCGGCAGATGAAACGCAGCGATCAGCCCCATGTCGTGATACAGTGGAAGCCAGCTCACGACGCAATCGCTGTTCGACAGATTCAGACACTTCGAATACGCACGAACGTGATCGAGCACAGTAGAATGCGATAGCACGACTCCCTTCTGAAGTCCTGTCGTACCGGACGAATGCTGAAGCAGAGCGGGCGTATCTGCGTCGATTGTGACATCGGTCAGCGTTGCATTAACCGTTGAATCGGAAATCGTTTCATCGAGCGGATACAAAACACCGATGCGTCGATGACCATCGGCATCGTTGATCAGCGGCGAAATCATCGGCTCGAGCTCGTGTTCTGTGAGGACCCAGTCGAGACCTGACATCTTCGCCATGCCTGCGAGCCCCGCGCGAAATTTCTCCGGATGAAGGCGCGCGTTCGGGTACGCGAGAACTGCGGGCAATGCGCCTGCGCGCACTACTCCCATATACAGCGGGTAAAACTCCGGGTTGTGGCGGATGATCAGCGCGCAAACATCGCCGCTACGTACGCCACTGCGCACGAGCCGATGCGCGTATTCTTCGGCGCGGGTTATCAATGCCTGCCATTGCCATCGCAATGGTTCTTCGCCAGCAACCCAGTGAACGATCGCTACACCATTCGGGTTTCTCTGCGCATTCGCGCGCCAGGTGTCCCACAGGTTATCGCTCAAGCGCGGTGCCGTTAAAACTGGAAGTAGACAAAAGCCTTTGCTTCCTGATCGAAGATAATTACAGCCGCGAGCATTGCGGCATATCCAATCGGACGTGACCAACGAACCAGAGTTTGCGCTGCCATCGAAGATTCGAAGAGTCGAGCAAATGGCTGTCTCGCTGATTGCAGCACGAATAGCGCAATCGCGATGAGTCCGATGATCAGGATTGCATTTTCGCGAAGCACGGCCGCATGTAATCCACCTTTCAGCGTAAGTATTGTTGTGAACATCGATGCCGCCTGCTCTACGCTAGTGGCGCGAAACAATATCCAACCTGCACACACGAGAACAACTGTCACAGCGGTTTGCACAATCCGCCGAACTACCTGATTACGCTGCGGCTCAGCAAAGAAAGATCTCGCGAAGGTGTGGTTGGCGGCGAGCAACACTCCGTGCCAAACTCCCCACAAGACGAATGTCCACTGCGCACCGTGCCAAAGGCCGCAGATTGCCATTGCCAGTAATAGCCACAGCGGTGCGAGCTGAGGACGTCTTCGACTCGCGAATGTCATCGGTGTGAACAAGTAATCGCGGATCCAGCGCGACAGTGTCATGTGCCAGCGGTTCCAAAAATCCTGAGGCGAGAAAGCAGCGTACGGCCAGTTGAAGTTTTCCGGGAAGCGGAAGCCAAAAAGTCTCGCCGTGCCAATTGCGATGTCTGAGTATGCGCTGAAATCAAAATAGATCTGAAGCGCGAAACCGAGCGTTGCAGTAAACGCATCGATCGCATTCGGTGCCGCCCCCTGCACGAACACCATCTCTACATACGGGGCGATGTTATCCGCGAGCACCATCTTCTTGAAAGCGCCTTGAAGAATTCGCCTGCCGCCTTCGGACACATCGGAATAATCGACGGCGCGCATCGCTTCGATCTGCGGCCTCATCTCGTGGAGGCGCACAATTGGTCCCGCAATCAGCTGCGGCCAAAAACTCTTGAAGAGAAGAAAGTCAGTGAGTGATTCAAAGGGCTCGTCGCCGGCGGCGACATCGAACAGGTATGCGATTCCCTGAAACGTGAAGAAAGAAATTCCCAGCGGCAGAATTATGTCTGCGGGTGATGGACGCCAACTAACACCGAGCAAATCGGCGACAGCGGCGGCATTCGCAATTAGGAAATTCGTGTATTTGAAGTAAACGAGGGCTGCGAGGTTTATCAGAATTCCAACGACCAGCGGACGCATCGTTTTCGCGCTCGCCAGCACCCATCTCCCGAACGCCCAGTTGAAAAGCGACAGCCCGAGAAGCAGGAAGCAGAACTGCCATTTCCAGCTCGCGTAGAAGACGTAGCTCGCGAAAACCAGGAAGTATTTTCGAGATTTTTCCGGAAGCATCCAGTGAATCAGGAATGCAACGAGAAGAAATGCAGCGTAGAGATAGCTAGTGAATATCAGTTGTCGCTATCTCCCGTTGCGACCGGATTACAGAATCGAATTCCTGACGTATCGCGGCGGCTGTGGTCTTATGTCCGGCTTCATTGAAATGCTTGAAGTCGGGCGACCCATTTCGAAGACCCCATTGCTCGATCGGCACGCTGTTCTCGAGATTCGCGAATGGAATCCGGCGATCGTAAGCGAACTTGGTCAGCCACTGCTTGAATTCCTCGTATTGCTCAGGGACGTACGGCGTCTCTGCCTGCGGATTGAGAGGAATGTTGTACATCACGAGACGCACACCATGAGCTTCTGCAACGTCGGCGAGAAGCCCGAGAAACTCACGGTTCACATCATATCGCGATTTAATGATCGGTCGCTTCGTTGTATTCGAGATGCCGAGCACAAAATTTCGGAAAGTGTAGAGTCGATCCTGGACGTAGGCGTTCAAGTCACTTCTGCTTTTGACAATGGGAATTGCAACACCGGCATCTGTCCGTAATCGGCTCTCGAAAGAAGCGTCGGCGACCGGCGCAGCAGCTGCCGCCTGTGTGGGTGAAGATTCACTCATCATTGCTGCAGCCGCAGGGTAACGCGAGCGCGCGATCTCCGTCGCATCAGTCCAGAAACGCTGCACGGCCGGATTGTCTTTCATAAAGCTCTGTAAATCCGGCCTTACTCCAATATTCCGGAATTTGTCAAAGCAAACTCCGTAGATGAACACGGTCGGTTTCGTTCGCGGACTAGATACTGCAGCAAGCAGCTCGAGCATCGCTTCTTCGTTATCCATGTTTGGCGCAGCCAACCCGAAAACTCTGATCCCCTGTTGCCGGTAATAATCGTCCAGGTGCTCGGATATCGTTTCCCCGCCACCGGGCTGGTCGTTGATGACGTACATCTGAGACATCCCAGCGAGTATCACGAGGGGCTGCTGTGTTGCATCCGGGACAACTTTCAGATATGCGCCGAGGTACTGACCGACAGATCTGTCATACCTCGCGTTCTTGTACTGCTTGACCTGTTCTTCCGGAACAAGAAGATTCGCGCGCCGGCTGCGTTCGAGCGCGCTCTGCCACTTCGCGACGAGCACGTTCAGGGCGAGAAAAGCACCACAGAAAAGAAGAAACGGCGCGCGGCGGAATCCTGGATCCGCGGCGAGGCTCGAGAGATTAGCTGCCACTACGAAAGGAAATCACGTGCAAGCATAGGCTAAGATATGACCCGGAGTTTTTGCACGCGACATCATCTTCGCTTCAAACGAAAAAGTCCGAACGACTGAATCGTTCGGACCCGATATTTCCGCTACAGAACTAACTACCTTCGCTGCTGGCTTGTGCCGCCAAAGCTCGAGAACCTGCCTCGCTGATCGTACGGAACTGTAAACGTTCCCGCCCCTCCCGCATCTATTCCAATGTCGCCGATCACGCGGTAATTCACGGAGCCGCTTCTCAGCAGGGCACTACCCGCTGAGCCCAGCCCGGCGTACGTGAAATCCATCGGAATTGTCACGAACGTCGAATCCTTGCCGTGGACTCTGAACGCGCGATCGAGCACGCCGTTGCCCAGCTCCTTGTCTTCGACCATGAGCTTATACGTGAGGCGCGTCGCATTGAGATTGTATCCATTCGGGTTGTAGACACTCAGCACGATATCGAGGGCACCCCCACTCAAGCCAAGACCACGAATTTTCACATCACTGAAGTTCACGAGTGGCTGCCGGAACGCGCCGCCCATGCCCATCGTCGCGCAGCCGCCCAGTGCCGCTGCCGCCGCGACCGCAAGAAAAATCCTTCTACGCATCGTTATCTCCCCCCCTGCTCGCCTTACCGTCGGGCGGGCTCAAATCGTTATTGTCGTTCGCGACGCGGCCTTTCAGCTCGTTCCACCACGCGATCCGCTTCGCGATGTCTTTCTCGAAGCCGAAAGGTCCCGGCTCATAGAACACAGATCCCCGAAGCGCGTCCGGCAAATACTCTTGCGGGATGTATGCCTCGGCGACGTTGTGCGCGTACTGGTACCCCTCTCCATAGCCCAGTTCCTTCATTAAACCAGTGGGAGCATTGCGGATGTGGAACGGGACTGGGGCGCCCGGTGTAGCCCGCGCGGCTTCCATAGCAGCGTTGAGGGCGCGTATTCCCGAATTCGATTTCGGCGCGGTTGCGAGATAGATGATCATCTCGGCGAGCGGCAGATATCCTTCCGGTGGGCCGAGCATGTGGTACGCATCGCGTGCAGCGACTGCCATTTGCAGCGCTCTTGGATCGGCCAGTCCGACATCTTCAGCAGCCATCGCAATTGCGCGGCGAAAGACGGTCATCGGATCTTCGCCGCCTTCGACCATGCGCATCGCCCAATACAGCGCGCCATCGGGATCGCTGCCGCGTAAGGACTTGTGAAACGCAGAGAGCATATTGAAATGCGTTTCGCCTGATTTGTCGTGAAGGGCGAAACGTTTTTGCATAGCGTCGCGCGCGTCCTGTACTGTGATGTGCTTCTCTTGTCCGACCAGGAGAGATGCGGCCTCGAGAACGCTTAGAGCGCGCCTCGCATCGCCATCCGCTTCCTCGGCAATCAGAGTGAGCGCGTCGTCATTCACTTTCAGTTCGAGACTACCCAGGCCGCGCTCCGGGTCGGTTAACGCTCGATCGAGCAAAACGCGAATGTCGGTGGAGGAAATCGGCTCGAGAACAAATACACGCATTCGCGATAAAAGCGCGCCGTTCATTTCGAATGATGGGTTCTCTGTCGTTGCACCGATCAGGGTGATCGTTCCGCTTTCAACGTGCGGAAGAAATGCGTCTTGCTGTGCTCTGTTGAATCGGTGAATCTCATCGACAAAAAGAATTGTCTGGCGGCCGAGCTCCAATCGTTCTTCCGCTGCAGCAATTACTTCGCGAACCCGTGCGACGCCCTCGGTCACTGCAGAGAACGGAACGAATTCACGATTAGTGTAGTTCGCGATCAATCGTCCAATGGTCGTTTTGCCTGAGCCTGGAGGCCCCCAGAAAACCATCGACGTAATCGCACCGCGCTCGATCGCTTCGCGAAGTGGCCTGCCGAGGTCTAGCAGATGGTGTTGGCCAACGAGCTCGTCGAGCGATTGCGGGCGCATGCGCGCAGCGAGCGGCTGCGCCGATGCCGGCGGCGTAAATAGAGAGCCTTCCCTCGATGATTTCGTTACTGAGCCGCGAAATTTCTTAGGCATCGTGTTCTTTTATGCTTTAATCGCGCCAGCCAAACTAGAGAAAACCAAGACGACACCGAATCACCGAAACACCGAACGGCGCCGAGTAAACCCTTTAATGGAACCGAACAGCACCCGATGTGGTGGCCACGAGCCTCTCATAGTTCCATCAAAGGGTTTACTCGGTGCCGTTCGGTGTTTCGGTGATTCGGTGTCGTCTTGGTTTTCACGTAACCAGTTTTCGCGCAAGCAAATAGAGTCCGCACCCCGCGAAGAAGCTGAATGGCAAGTCCCAGCCTTTTTTCCCCTGGAACTCAGGAACCAGATTGGACGCCCCAACATAAATCGCGACGCCTGCAGCGAGAGCCAATCCATAGGAGCGGAGCGGCGCGAAATACTCCGTGAACAATCCGCCGAGCACTGTTGCAACGCCCAGTGCGGCGCCGGCAGCGAGCGCGCGTCGTCGTGAAGCGCCGGCCGCAAGAAACAAACTGGAAATCGCGAGACCTTCGGGAAGTTTGTGCAGCAGAATCGCAACGAACACGAGCAAGCCAAGCTCAGCACGAACCTCGAATCCGCTGGCGATCGCGACTCCGTCTACGAACGTGTGCAACAGCAGTCCGATCAAAGCTGACACACTTACCGCTCGAGTTACCTCGTGATGTTCCTCACCAAAATGGAAATGCGGTGTCAGTGTGTGCTGGGTCAGGTGAACCAGCAGGTAGCCGGCGAGAATTACGAGACCACCGTTCGTGCCGTGCTGCGCAACGGCTTCGGGGATCAGATCCGCAAACGCAACCGAGATCATGAACCCTGCAGACAGCGCGATCATTTTGTCGAGCGCTGACACGCTCCAGCGCGACCGGGATGTAACCGCTGCTGCGCCGACGATGTTTGCTGCGGCCGCGATCAGCGTATACGCGACCGCGGGGCGTATCACGCTTGCGTCAATCCAAGCCGTTCAGCTGCGCTGCTGATCGCCGCCGACAATGAGGGTGCGAGCGCGCGATCCCATGACTGGGAACGCCACGTTCTGTCAGCAAGTGCAGCGCGCTCCTCGAGTCCCTTCCCTTGCAGGAGATACAGCCACTTGTCAGAGCGCGCGTAAATGTAAAGCTCCAGCTGGGGCGTCAGCGTCAGCTGATCGTCCGGGGTGAATAGCGAAATCTCGACCCCGCCGTATGTCGCGACCGGCACCTTCAGTCGCGCAATTGCGTCACGAACATCGGGAAGCGCCACGAGCTCGCCTCTCCATGTTATTTCGGTCCGCAGGTCAGCGATCTCGATGTCGATTGCCGGGGCAAGCTGCTCGCTCAGTGTATAGAAGAGATCCACCACGCGCTCTGCATTGGCGGATACGAATGCCTCGTAATAGTCACCGCCCTGCGGACGCGTGTGCTTGAGGAACGTGAATCCATCCGTGCCGGATCGAAATCTCTTCCACACGGTGACGTCGGGGTTTCTGCCGCGAAAAAGCATCGATTATGTCTCGTTTGCCGCCAACGCCAGCAAGCGCTCGCGAGTGTTCACCGCGGGGTCATTAATAACATTTTCCAGAAGCTTGCGTAACACGCGACCCACAGCAGGCCCTTTGATCCCGATGTCTTTCAGATCATCTCCTCCGATTACGAGATCGGCTACTTCAATGGGATCCCGATAAGCAATTCGCAGAGCCCGCCGATACGATGACAGGATGCGCTCGACCGTCGGCACCGCTGCGCCCGCTTCACGTTCTGCCGCCCACCGGGCCGCAGCCAGACGTAGCACTGAGGCAAGACGCGTGCGACCAGCAATCGCTGCCCACCGGCGAAAGGCGGCGTCCCCCGGGACCTCGTGTCCCGCGAGCGTCGATCTCATCTCGGATGCCAAGTCCCGCCATGCTGATATTACGGATGCAATCCATCTCACTTCCGCATTGGAAAAGCGGAGTTGCTTAAGTGCGTCACCAACCCGAGCATCTGCCGCAGGCGCAAACAGCGCGCTAATTCGCGCCTGTTTCCTGCTCGATTGCCGCGCTGAATTGGATGTGTCTCCGGGGCGTCGGATGTTATCGACTGCTGAGAGGTCAGTGTCTGTTGCACCGGCGATTACCGGGACCAACACCTGAAGGGCCCCACTATCGCGCCACATCCGGAACGCGGTACTCGGTTCTGCCACCTGCTCTACAGTTTTTTCAATTTCCTGCTTCACTCTTTCCGCGGATAGGCGTGTCAGGTGTGGGGCACTAGCGACGATTGCATCCCACGTTTTCGGTTCGATCTGAAAATCGAAACGCGACGCGAAACGAATTCCACGCAAAGCGCGCAGACGATCCTCCCGCATTCTTTCTCCAGGCTCGCCCACTGCGCGCACGATTCCATGTTCCAAATCTGCAAGACCGTTGAACGGATCCCGCCGCTCCCGGGAGGTTGGAGAAAACGCAATTGCGTTGATCGTGTAGTCGCGCCTCGCCAGATCTTCTTCGAGTGTTGCGCCGAACTCCACTACTGCGTGACGGCCATCCGTATTCACGTCGCGACGAAAGGTCGTGACTTCGTGCATAACATTTTCGGAATCGAGCACACCTACTGTTCCGAATTCGATTCCCACTGGAATCGTCCGGCGGAATAAACGCCGAATGTCGTCGGGTCGCGCGGCCGTTGCGAGATCCCAATCGAGATGAGGATGGCCGAGGAGCGCATCTCGTACTGCGCCGCCGACGCACCACGTCTCGAATCCCGCCTTCTCGAGCGTGCGCGCAATTTTTTCGACTTCTGACGGAGGCTCGAGCTTGTTCGCGACATGAAATGCCATGGGCCGATATCGATCAGCTGTCGCTGAACATCGCGCGCAGCTGATCCATCTTCATCCCTGCGCCAAGCGCGAGCATGAGATCGATTCGAGCCTGTTGCGCTCTACGCGATCCGCCGAATATTGCGCCGATCTCCTCGAGTCGTCGGCCGCCACCGGCATATCCGTAAGTGTGTGCCACGCGACCCCCCTGCGTTCGCGAAGTCAACACTACCGGCTTGTCGTCTGATATCCACCGCTCGATGGCGGGCACAACGGCCGGTGGAACGTTGCCGCGCCCCATGGCGGCGATGACTACTCCGCGCGCTACCTCGCGCGATGCATCGAGCAATCGCTCATCAGATCCTGCCGCGAGAAAGATGATGTCCACCGGTGTTGCGAGCGTCGCTGGTTGGATAATGGGCGGAAGTGGCGGAAGCTCGCGATGCATTATCAGCTCACCTTCGTCAAGCACGCCCAGCGGCCCGTATCCGGGACTCTCGAATGCGTAGAGAAGGTGCGTGTTGGTTTTTGTTACGTCGAGTGCGGTGAAGATCTGACCACTAATGACAACCACTGCGCCGTACCCTCGTGTTTCCGGACATGCTGCAACGCGAACTGCTTCGAGAAGATTTGCCGGTCCGTCCCAGCCGAGGTCGCTAACTGTTCGCATTGCACCCGTGAATACAACCGGTTTATTGGGTGGCAAAGAGCGCGCGGCAAGGTACGCCG
>DATLDN010000189.1:0-6860 GCA_035525855.1 Gemmatimonadaceae bacterium | reverse complement strand
ATCTGGAGACGATGAGCAGCGGGAGCGTCGGCTCGCCGCGCACGGTGAGATGGAACACCGCCGCAATTTTCGAGAATGCAGCACACGCCGAGCGTGAGCGGTCGATCATTGCGAGCATCGTGGGACGCTTTACTCACTATCGAGAGAGTGTGATCGCTTCGAAGTATGCGTCGGATACGAAGATCCAGCATTTGTATCGAGAGCGCGCATTGTTGCCCTCGCGCGTGATGCTGCAGCATCAGTATCTGTTCATTCTCGATTCTCCCGAAACACATCTTCGGCAGCTGAATGAATTCAAACCCGACGTCATTCGCGGTTACGGAAACTCCATCGCGTATCTCTTTTCACATATCGAAGAGACCGGAGCAAGCTTCCACCGTCCGAAAGTCATCTTCTACGATGCGGCCGAGCTGCCGGCGAGCATTCGAAAACTCATTACGGAGAAGTACGGCATTCAGGTGCTGAGTGCGTATCAGGCAATCGAAGCGTTCAAGATCGGCTTCGAGTGCGAGCGTCATACGGGATTGCACTTGAATGTCGATGTCTATCCGGTTCGAATCGTGGACTCCGACGGTGCGGACGTTCGTGACGGCGAAAATGGAGATGTCGTTGTGTCGAATCTCGTCAATCGCTCGACGGTTCTGCTCAACTACCGGCTTGGAGACATCGCGCACATGTTGCCGGGCCGGTGTCCGTGTGGGCGCACACTTCCATTGATGTCATTCATCGATGGGAGAGTCGACGATCGGATAAAGCTCTCATCCGGTGAAGTGATTCATCCGCAGACGGTGCGACTCCTCTTCACCGAGGAGCAAACGATCTGGCAGTATCAGGTCGTGCAGGAGGAATCGGACCGGTTCCACGTCGCCATTGTAGGGGGCGATGATCACAGCGCAGTATGTGAGCGGCTGATGAAACGATTCCAGACCGCATTCGGCGACAATGTCCGCGTGAATTTTTCGTTCGTCGATTCAATCGCGCCGAGTAAGGGTGGCAAGGTGCGACCAATTCTGTCCCTTGTGACGAGTAACGGATCGAAGTAATGGCGCGGACTCGCTTGAACGCGTGGATCCGCGAAGAAATCTTCGGACCGATTCTCACGAACTCGACGTGGCTATTATTTGCGTGCGCCTACGTGTGGCGGCGCGTCCTCGTTCGCACCACGTTCATCGGAATAACCGGCAGCCTCGGCAAAACCACCACGAAGGAATGCCTGGCAGTAGTGCTTTCGTCGCAGGGAAGAACTTTTCGCTCCTACGAAAATCAGAATTCGCCCGCCGGGGTTGCGCTCAACATTCTGCGCGTGCGGCCGTGGCACAGGTACGCGGTGATCGAGATTGCCGGCGCAAGCCCTGGAATGATGGACCGTTCTGCGCCACTTGTGAGACCCGACGTTGCGATCGTGCTCAACGTTCTGCGAACGCATACAATAGTGTTCACTGGTCTCGAGCAGCACGCGATTGAAAAGGCGAAGCTGCTCGATTCATTGAATCCGAATGGCTCAGCGGTGCTGAATGCCGATGACGCGTTCGTCTCACAGATGGGCGGCCACACGCGGGCTCGTGTTTATCGTTTTGGAACGCAACCGAATGCGGAGTACCGTGTGACGGAGGTGCCGGCGCGATGGCCGGCGCGTTTGAGCTTCACGTTTGAGCATGGAGCAACTAGACAACAAGTAGATACACAGCTGGTTGGCAGCCAATGGCTGATGTCGGCAGCGGCGGTGATGACGGCCTCGGTGACTCTGGGAGTGGATGTCGATGCGGCGGCTCGCGCACTGAAAAAAGCCGAGCCGTTTCCCGGGCGGATGCAGCCGCGGATTCTGTCGAATGGCGCGATAGTTTTGCGCGACGACTATGCCGCGTCGGTCGATACTGTCGAGCCGTCACTGCAAGTGCTCGCGAACGCGACCGCCGAGCGTCGCTTTCTGGTTGTAACCGACATGTCCGATATGGGAAGGAATCGAAAACAGCGGCTCAAGTATCTCGCTGCGCGCAGCGCGGAGGTTTCGGATTTCGCGGTGTTCATCGGTGAGATCGCCGACTATGGCAAGCGGCGAGCAATCGAGGCGGGTCTATCGGCTGATTCCGTCCACGCATTCGACTCCTTACGCCCGGCGGCCGAGTTCCTTCGTACGGAGCTCAGGTCCGGCGATGTAGTGCTGTTGAAGGGAAGAACCACTGATCACGCCACGCGCATTTTCTTCGCGCAGCTTGGTGAGGTAGGGTGTTGGAAAGCCGATTGTCGAAAGCGAATGCTGTGCGACACATGCTGGGAGCTCGGCTTCAAATCTCACTAAAACGGTTGAGCGTACCCGCTCGCCGCGCGCGGTGAATGTGAGAGGGGAGCTATTAGTGAGCAAAATGACAGTTTGGCATTCACCGCGTTCATTTCGCTTCGTCCGCATCGGGATGGTCATGCCAAACTGCCATAACGCTCACTAATAGCTCCCCTCTCACATTCCCCCACAGGTTTCAGAGCGTTTGATCGATCGCACGCACAGAGAAATGGTGCTGGCATCCTCGGAACACGCTTCATTTTTCGACGATGATCGAGGATCCGATTCCCGCGCTAAAGCAGTGTCTGGCGAAGCTGATACTCCAGGAGCGCACCTGCTCGAGCTGTACCGGAAAAAGAGCGGGAAGATCTACAACGGATAACAACCGAAACAGCGGTGGTACCCGGTGCCCGATGGCGCGTGCCGATACGCGATGTCAGAAAACCCCGGGCAGTTAACGGGGTTGTTTCGGACATCTGCCCTCGGCACGCGCCATCGGGCACCGGGTACCGCAGCTGTTGAGTAAACGCTTTCCAATCTGCCCCCGACATAGAGGTGCCCCCTTGACGGGCACGCCGACTGCTAGTTTCTTAGCAGAGTGCTAATTTTCTAGCATACTAAAACGGACCGAACGCTTTTCCCGTACGGACTGTCGAAGCCTCACAGAACCAAAAAGGACATCACCATGATTAAACGCTGCCTCGCACTCGCGGTCTTCGCCCTTGCCGCCTCGGCCGCATCCGCGCGCGCACAGGCGCCCGACGTGATCAAAGGCAAGGTCGTTGACGACTCGTCACGCGCGGTTGAGAACGCCACAGTTCTGATCACGCGCGGCCCCGACCGTCTCACCCAATCGGACACAACAGACGCTTCGGGCACCTTTAGAGTCCGCTTCGAGCAGGGCACAGGCGATTACCTCGTCTACATCACTGCTCCAGGATTCAAATCGGTACGGCGACGAATACAGCGCGAGGCGGCTGAAACAGAATTCACAGCGAACTTCACTCTGGCAAAGGATCTCGCGCTCCTGGATACAGTAAAAGTTCGAGCGCAACGACCCGTTCGGGCGTCGAATCCAATAAGTCCCACTCAAACGGAAACCGGCGCGAACGAGAGCTGGCTCAACGGCGTCAGCGGACTAATCCCTCCAACAACCGCGGGAGATCTGAACGCGATCGCCGGCACGATGCCGAACGTCACGCTCACTCCGGGCGGCGTGTCGATCCTGGGATCGGGCGGCGAATCGAATCTCACAACGCTGAACGGAATGGGGCTGGCATCCGGATCGATTCCACGTGCCGCGCGTACTGAAACGCGAGTCACGGGCGCAACGTTCGATCCAACGCGCGGTGGATTTGCAGGCGCGAACATCGAAGTGCGCCTCGGCCCCGGCAGCAGAAATTTCCAGCGTCGAAATGCGTTTCTCACATTCGAGCCGCAGCAATGGCAATTCGCGGATGCGATCTCACGCGCCGCAGGCTCGACGGCCGGCGGAGTTCGCGGAAGCTTCGGCGCCGACGGTGAGCTGATTCGCCGAGCGCTTACGTATAACGTCGCCGTCGACTTTTCACGGAACTCGAGTGACCCGCGAACACTTATCAATGCAGACGCAGAAGCGCTGCTTCGCGCTGGCGTCTCGCCGGATTCAGTCGCCCGTCTCATTGCTCTCGCAACACCACTCGGGCTCGGCCTCTCAGGAACCGGTATTCCGCAAAACCGTTTGCACACTTCCCTCGCGTGGCTCGGCCGATTGGACGACACGCGTGACACTCTCCAAACGCGCGCACTTACGAGTTATGTCGGATACACACGCGATGGGGCGCTCGGGTTCGGTCCTCTCGCAGCGCCATCATCTGCAGGCGAGCGCACCGAGAAAACTCTGGGCGCTCAGCTTACTCACGGAATGTTCGTCGGACCTGGAAGGCGGATCCTTACAGAGACGCGACTTGCAGCGAGTGGAGTCCACACCGAGACCAATCCATATCTCGACAAACCGGGCGCAACGGTGCTCGTCCGATCCACTACGCCTGATGCAGCGAACGACGTCAGCAGTCTAACGCTGGGCGGGGGAACGTCATTCGTGAGTAATGAATCACGATGGACAATCGAAGGCGCAAACGAAACAGTCTGGATGGCTGGTGGAAGGAAACACCGATTCAAGGGGTTGCTCTGGGCACGCGCCGATGGAACGCGCGACGACGGAATTACCAACGCACTCGGCTCATTCACGTTCAATTCGTTGGAAGATCTCGGCGCAGGAAGACCTGCGAGCTTTTCGCGAACACTCGCGCAACCCGTTCGCGATGGGAAAGTATGGAATTCCGCGCTCGCGCTCGCGCATCAATATCAGCCGTCCGCTTTCTTCAGAGTTCTTTATGGCGCACGAGTCGAGGCTGATGGATTCCTGGAAACACCAAGCGCAAATCCAGCGTTGGAGCAGGCGCTTGGCATTACAACAGGTCTCGCGCCGAATCGTCTGCACGTGAGCCCGCGACTTGGTTTCTCCTATACGTACAATCGTGATAAGGACAACGGATCGGGAACGAACCAGAGTCCTGTCGGAAAATTTTATCGCACGACTGTAGGTGTGATTCGCGGCGGCATTGGAGAATTCCGCGACTTGTTGCGCCCGGGCATTATCGCTGATGCGCGTGCTGCGACCGGACTCCCAGGCGGAACATCGTATCTGTCATGCGTCGGATCCGCAGTTCCTGCAGCCGATTGGTCTCTCTTCGAAAGCGATCCGTCGACAATTCCGACGCAGTGTGCAGGCGGCAGCGGATTTCTATCGGAACGCGCGCCTCAGGTCAGTTTGCTCGACAAAGGATACGATGTTCCTCGGAGCTGGCGTGCATCGCTCGACTGGTCGACCAACGTTCTCAGCACCTTGCTTGTTCGGCTTGGCGGCCTCGCGACGTACGATCTGAATCAGCCTGGAATTGTCGACGCGAATTTCTCGGGTAATTCGCGTTTCACACTTGCGAGCGAAGCGGGGCGACCGGTTTTCGTGTCGACAGCGTCGATCGATCCGGCGAGTGGATCAGTATCCGCCGCCGAGTCGCGACGTTCGGATCAGTATGGTCGGGTGAACACGCGAGTGAGCGATCTTCGCGGTTACGGCGGACAGCTGACTCTCGGAGTTTCTCCCGACGTATTCAAGTTCCGAAGCAAGTCGTCGTTGTTCGCATCGGCGGGCTACACGCTGCAATGGAGTCGCCGGCAGTTCCGCGGATTCGACGGAGCGGCATTTGGTGATCCGCGACTAATCGAATGGGCACCGAACAGCGGTGATGCGCGACACGTTCTCGTTCTCACCAGCGGATTCTCTACTCGAAAGACCGGAACGCTTACGATGTTTGCCCGTGCGCAGTCGGGACTTCCCTTCACACCAATTATTCAGGGCGATGTGAATGGTGATGGTCGTGGTGGCGATCGCGCGTTCATTCCAAATCCAGCGAACGTTGCTGATGCAACGCTCGCATCGCAGCTCACTTCTCTCATCAACAACGGAGCATCAGCGGCACGAAGCTGCATCGAAGACAACCTCGGCAAAGTTGCCGGCAGAAACGGCTGTCGTGGTCCATGGACTCAGTCGTTGAACATTCAATGGAAGCCCCCGATGCCGCGTAAGTGGAACGGCCGCGTTTTGCCCAACCTGTATTTGCAGAATGTGCTGGGCGGATTGGATCAGGCGCTGCACGGGAATGAGAATCTGCATGGTTGGGGATCGCAGTCGTCTCCTGATCCCGTGCTGCTCGTTCCACGCGGATTCGACGCGGCAGCGAACCGGTTCCGTTACGACGTGAATCCACGTTTTGCGGATACGCGCGCTTTGAGAAATTTCAATCGCGATCCGTTCCGCATCGTGCTCGATGTGTCGTTGAATCTTTCGACTGATTTCGATTTGCAGCAGCTGCGCCGGGCAGTCGAGCCGGTGAAATCGGACAACGGTTGGGAGCGGCGCTCTGCCGATTCGCTCACGGCGTTCTATCTCCAGAACACGTCGAGCATTCACAAGCTGCTTCTCGAGCAGACGGATTCACTCTTTCTAACACGCCAACAGGTCGCGGGATTACGAAAGGCGGATTCAGTTTTCTCCGAGAGAGTGCGCGCCATTTACAGGCCGCTCGGACAGTATCTCGCGGAAACGAACGGGTTTGCCGGAAAGGCTCAGCTCGATAGTGCGAAAGCGACCGAGAAGCTTTACTGGGCGATTTTCTGGGAACAGCCGGAGATTGCTGCGGAGTACGTCACGCCCGCACAGCGCGAGTTGATTCCGATGTTTGCTTCCATGCTCCAGGTTCCAATGGAGGATCGAAAGAACAGTCACTGGGACTTTGATCACCCCGTAACCTTTTCCGATAAGCCAAGGAAATAAGACGCAACTGCTCGATCTTGCATCGGTCGAGTGCGGGCATCCCTGATGGTGAGCTACATGACAGTTTGGGCATTCACTGGTTCCTCTTGCGACGTCAGCATCTGGACACTCATGCCCTAACTGCCATGACGCTCACCATCCGGGACGCCCGCCCCCTCCCGACCAGAGGTCTTTCCTCACCTCATGTGTCTACGACGAACGGGG
>DATLDN010000182.1:0-4975 GCA_035525855.1 Gemmatimonadaceae bacterium | reverse complement strand
TCTGTCGACTCACTACGGGCGACTCAGTTATTCGATGCGTGCCGTCAACGATTCGGTTGTCACACAGATCAGCGGGTCGCGTATTCCACCGGGAGGGTTGATCATCGAATCGCCGATCGATCGTCCGGTCCGCTCTGTGAGAGTGAACGGTCAGCCAAACCGCGCAACTGCAAAATCAGTAACGCTTCGTTCGCTGCCTGCTTCTGTCGTGTTCAAGTACTGAACGATGACGAACCTCTGCTCACCCCCCGAGCGCGACGCCGTTACTGCGAACAATACCGGAATAGTATCGGCCGCTGGATTTAATCGTTCGCTGTTGAGTCGAATAGTCGACGTGAACGATTCCAAATCGCATCGAATAGCCGTGACTCCACTCGAAGTTGTCGAGAAGCGACCAAGCGAAATAGCCGTGCACATTCGCACCTTGCTGAATTGCATCACGAACGGCGCAGATGTGTCCCCGCAAATAGTCTACGCGCAAGGGATCGTCGACTTCACCACCGATTGCAGTCGGCGGATCGGGAAACGCGGCTCCGTTCTCCGTGATGTAGAGGGGAATTTCGCCGTACCTCGCTTTGATCCACAGCAAGACTTTCGTAAGTGCTGCAGGATAGACCTCCCATCCGACGTGCGTATACGGGCTCGTCTCCTGAAGAGTCCGCACCGTTCGCTCGGGCAACCGCTCCGCGTCGTGGCTGATCACGCCGCGCGTGTAGTAATTGACACCGAGAAAATCGATCGGCTGAGCAATCGCATTCATGTCTTCACTCGACCAGTCGATCCACGCCTCGCCGAACACATCTTTCATCTCGTCCGGATAGCGCCGGAGAAATATCGGATCGAGATACTGTCGGTTCATGTAAGCGTCAGCTCTCGCGGTCGCAGCAATGTCGTCCGGCGAATCCGATGCGGGATACTTCGGCTCGAGATTTACAACGAGCCCGATTCGTCCGTCTCTGGCTGCGCTCGAAGTGCGGAACACTTCGACACCTCGACCGTGCGCTCGCAGAATGTTGTGCGATGCAATCGGCGCCTCGAAAAGACTGCGGTGTCCCGGGGCAAGCTTCCCATAGAGATAACCGCCGTCACTGATCACCCAAGGCTCATTGATCGTTCCCCACATTTTGACACGGTCGCCGAGGGTGTTGAACATCAGCGTCGCATAATCGGCGAACCAGTCCGCAATGTCGCGATTCAGCCATCCACCCCGATCGTCGAGCGCGGACGGAAGATCCCAATGATAGAGCGTAACATTCGGCGTGATTCCCTTCTCGAGCAACGCATCGACAAGAGACGAATAGAAATCCAGGCCTTTCTGATTGACGCGGCCCGTTCCATCGGGAAGAACACGAGCCCACGCAATGCTGAAACGATAGGCATTCAGACTGAGCTCGGACATCAGCTCGACGTCCGACCTGAATCGCCGATAATGATCGCACGCAACGTCACCGGTATCGCCGTTCTCAGTGAGTCCCGGCGTATGCGAGAAACGATGCCAGATGTTCGACCCCGCTCCATCGGCGAGCGTGGACCCTTCTATCTGATATGCAGAAGTAGCAGCGCCCCACAGAAACGAATCCGGAAACTTGAACGAATCACTCATTCGGTAGTCGAGGCGAGATGGCGCGCGTAAAACTGGAAGGCATTCGGAAAATGTATCAGGACTCCGTCGTCGCGGTGCACGGAGTAGACCTCGATGTTGCCGACGGAGAATTCGTGGTGCTCGTTGGGCCGTCCGGGTGCGGGAAAAGTACCACGCTTCGAATGATTGCCGGACTTGAATCGATCACTGACGGCAAGCTCTTCATCGGCGATCGGCTCGTCAACGACGTGCCACCCAAGAATCGCGATATCGCAATGGTGTTTCAGAGCTACGCGCTGTATCCGCACATGACAGTGCGCGACAATCTCGCTTTCGCCTTGAAGCTTCGCGGAACTCCGAAGCCGGAAATCGAATCACGGGTCAGCCAGGCCGCGACAATACTTGGCATCAATGAATTTCTCGACCGCACCCCGCGCCAGTTATCAGGTGGCCAACGTCAACGCGTGGCACTGGGCCGAGCGATCGTGCGGCAGCCCCAGGTTTTTCTGTTCGACGAGCCGCTGTCAAACCTCGACGCGCAGCTTCGCGTTCAGATGCGACGCGAGATTGCCCGGCTCCATCAGGAGCTAGCCGCTACGATGATCTATGTCACACACGATCAGGTCGAGGCGATGACGCTGGGCGATCGAATCGTTGTGATGAGTAAAGGACACGTCATGCAGATCGATACGCCGATGAATCTCTACGATCATCCGCGGAATCGCTTCGTGGCTGGGTTTATCGGAAGCCCTGCAATGAATTTCATCGATGGGAAATTCGCCGCTGGGAATCCGCTGAAGTTTGTTGCTGAAGGTGACGCATTCACACTCGATGTGCCGCCATCACCCGCAGAACGCGTTGCCGGACTGGAGAACAAGCTGGTTACACTCGGTATTCGTCCCGAAGATGTATCGGTATCAGCTGAGTCGGGCCCGACACTATTCTCCGGCGAGTCAACGATTGTGCACCCACCAATCACTGCACCGGCTCGTCTCGATCTCGTGGAAGCGCTTGGCAATGAAGTTTTCATCTACGCGAGCGTCGGTCCCAACACGATTACCGCCCGTATTGCGCCGCAGCCATTACCCAAAATTGGTGAACCGATAACGCTGGCCTTCGATCTCGCGAAATCGCACTTCTTTGATCGTGAATCCGGCGATCGTGTCGGTAAGGGCTAACCGCAGTTCGCAGTCGTCCGCAGTTCGTACTAAGTCGTCGATCGTCAATGCTGTTAGTCCGCTGTCCTCGTTCCGCAATTAATTACCCATGCTGATGCCCATCTCACGCGCAGTCTGCACAATGTCGTGCATTGGATCGACGCGCTTCAACTCTCGCAGAACTTCCGTAATCGGGACCGTCACAATGTGCGGAGACTGAAGCGCGACCATCTCGCCCCACTTCTCGTTCTCGACAGCGCGCACAGCCGCCGCGCCAAATCTCGTAGCCAGCAGTCGGTCGTATCCCGTTGGAACTCCACCTCGTTGAAGGTGGCCGAGTACCAGCGACCGGCATTCTTTGTCCGTTCGTGCGTGGATCTCAGTAGCCAACCTTTCTGCCACCGAGATATGTCGCCCGCCCTGGTCAGAGTTGTCGCGCGATGATCCGCGCTCCACTGCCCCCTCCGCAACTACAACAATAGAAAAAAATCTCCCCGAGTGGTCTCGATCCTGAATTTTCTCGCACACCTTCTCGGTCGAGTACGGAATCTCCGGAATGAGCACAACGTCAGCAGATGCGGCGACGCCTGAGTGTAGAGCAATAAATCCCGCATCACGCCCCATCACCTCGATCACCAACACACGGTCATGACTCTCGGCCGTTGTGTGCAGCTTGTCGATGGCCTCGATTGCTGTGTCCACCGCAGTGTCGAACCCGAACGTCGTAATCGTGCAGCACACGTCGTTGTCGATCGTCTTCGGCACCGCAACGATTTTCATTCCCTTCTCGCCGAGATCTCGCGCAATGGTCAGCGTTCCGTCCCCGCCGATTGCAATAATCGCATCGATTCCGTATCGCTCAGCATTCTTCAATAGAACGTCAGACTTATCCACTTCGGTTACCGTACCGTCCGCCGCGCGTGTCCGAAGATGGAATGGATTGCCACGACTTGTCGTACGAAGAATCGTCCCGCCCATGTGCCCGATTCCGCGAACTGACTCTCGCGTCAACGGCTCGACGTCTCCGTCGAGCAACCCATTGAATCCGTGTCTGATTCCCAACACGTCCCAACCACGGTTTATCGCCGAGAGCACCACCGCTCGAATCACAGCGTTCAGCCCCGGTGCGTCACCACCGCCGGTCAATAATCCAATACGCATTAGGCTAAATGTAGCGGGACGAGGTGATCGTGGAATTACTTGACAAAAGCAACTAATTTTCGGAACCTTCAAATATGGCTGCACCGTCACGTGACACTGTCGCGGCGATTCGCCGTTTTAATCGATTCTACACCCGGCAGATCGGCATACTCAACGCCGGATTCCTCGATAGCCCGTTTTCGCTCACGGAAGTCCGGTTGCTCTATGAGCTGAGCTCAAAAAGCTCATCGACTCTCACTGAGCTAAGCAGAAACCTGGGCGTCGACCCCGGATACGTAAGCCGGATCGCTCGATCGTTTACGTCGAAAGGGCTCATCATAAGGAAGCGCTCTACAAACGACGGACGTACGACGAATCTGAGTCTTTCTGCAAAAGGGCGCACTGTCTTCCGTGATCTCGACCGCCGGCAGCAACAACAGATTGAAAAACTCCTGAGTAGCGTGCCTCCTGCCGATGAGTCGACACTTCTCACCTCGCTGAGCTCAGTCGAGCGAGTTCTCACGCACGACAACGAGAAGCCACCAACCGATATCACACTCCGGGATCGGCGCCCCGGTGACATAGGGTGGATCATACATCGGCAGGCCGTCCTGTATCACGATGAGTACGGCTGGAACGAACAGTATGAGGCTATCGTTGCTGAAATTCTTGCGCGCTTCATCGAGAAGTTCGACCCGAAGCGTGAACGTTCATGGATCGCCGAACGAAATGGACAGGTCGTCGGGTCGATATTCTGCGTGAGGAAATCACGAACCGTAGCTCAATTGCGATTACTTTACGTCGAGCCGTCTGCACGGGGTCTCGGAATCGGAACTCAGCTGGTCGAAGAGTGCATCGAATTCGCGAGGGCGAAAGGCTATCGCAGACTTGTCCTCTGGACGAATTCCGTTCTTCATTCAGCTAGACGTATTTACGAAGCCGCTGGCTTCACGCTTGTCGACGAAGAGACACACGATAGCTTCGGCAAGCAGCGCCTTGTGGCGCAGACGTGGGAGCTGTCGCTCGACTAACTCGCTGACGATAACAAAAACTTGACTCTTATATCCGCATCGAGCCTGAGCGTTCGATTCGGCGC
>DATLDN010000154.1:0-10224 GCA_035525855.1 Gemmatimonadaceae bacterium | reverse complement strand
CTGGGAAGATTCGAAACCGATTACTGGGGGGTGTCACACAAGGAGGGCGTTGATTGGCTGCTTGCGAATTACAAGGTTGGCGCGCCCGGCGGATCGATTCACGTCGCCAACACTGCCGGCGATTTCCAAACTGCGTATTACCTGCAGCGGGATCAAACGAATGGCGCGCGATTCACCCCCGTGGGGCAGCACGACAATCCCGATGTGATTCTTTCCATCACGAGGTACAACGCTCACCGTCGAAACCCGGGGCGCGTGTTACACGTCGTGAAGCGTATGGATGTTCCCTTGCTTTACGTGGTCGAGCTGAATCAGCGATGATGTGCGTTCTTGTAAACCGCTATCACTGATCGGCCGAACAATCGTCGGAAGAGCGGATCGATCACGCGTGAAACGGGGACAACGCCCCGATCCCAGATCGTAATCTGTTTGAGGGTGGGCAATTCCTTCCTCAACAGAAGACGGTTCGACAACGACAGTAACGCACCGACGCTGTCGGCGTAAAAAACGCGCTCCTGCTGAAGTTCACCCGGAAAAGCTGCAGCAAGTGACTTCGCCGTGTATCGTCGCTCGTGGCCGAGCGCAGTATCGAATGCGCTGAAAAGAAATTGAAACGCCGGTGAGAGAACGACGAGGTGACCGCCGAGAGTCAAATAGTGCGCGGCCCTTTTGAGCTCGCTACGATCGTCGCGGATGTGTTCCAGAACATCGATGTAGAGGATGCAATCGAAACGATCGCTCGGGTGAAGGTCGTCGATTGTCCCTATCTGAGCGCGAACATTGTGTCCTTTGAAATTCGAGATTCGCTCATCGAGCTCACGCGCCAATGCAGGATCCGGCTCCAGACAAAGCCACTGGCTTACCGCGTCATTCCACAGAGAGGGCATCGTTCCTCCGATTCCCGCCCCAACCTCGAGCACGCTGCCCTTGATGTACGGTCGCAGCAGTCCCGAGTAGTAAGCCTTCCAGTTCTTTGCGTGTGCGAAAAGCCCCAGCTCTCCGCCCTGGTACTCCAGCTCACTCACTCGGCCAGACGCGATAGAAAGATTCGACGAATGGCTCGTACTCTTTAGCGGGAATGAATGACGAACGCGCTCTGTCCGCCTGAGTCATGAAGGAAAACACGACCGCGAGCAGGCCCGCCTGTGCGAGAAGCAGCGCCATGAATATGAACGCAGTGGTGGTCCAACCGGGAACCACTATGTCAGTGAAAATGCGGACGCCCATCACCGCGACAAACGCAATTACGAGCAACGACACGACAAAACCGGTAACAGCCAGCATGCGAACGGCGATCTTATCGGAAAACACGGACATCGCACTCAAGCCGTGACCTACGAGCGCCACGAAGTCCATGCTGCTGCGTCCAGCAAGGCGGTTTCCCCGCTCCGTCGGCACGAGCACGGACGGAAACTTTGCGTGCACGACTGCCGCAGCATAGTGATTCCAGATCTCAGACACGACTGCGAGCTTCTGCACGCTCGCGTACGGAATAACGCTGAAGTTTCCAACCTCGACGCGGATTCCGGTCATCAGGCGATGCGCGAGCCGATACAACCGGTAGAACATCGTGAACACGAGCCCTTCTGATCGTCTGGTGCGCTGAGCAAACACAACACGGGTGCCGCCATTCGTCTCGAACGCCGTCAACAATTTTGGAATATCCGACGGACGATCTTCCCCGTCGCCGTCCAGAATAATTACCGCTCTACAAGGCCGCTGCGTCGCGATGTAGCTGATTCCGATCGCAAGTGCACGCTGATGACCAACGTTTCGCGTGAGCGACAGAATGTCGACGGAGTTGATTGCAGTAAAACGTTTCTCGATCGACAGATTACTCGGCGGCTGTATCGAGCAGTCGTTGACGATGATTACCGACGCTGAGCGTCGGTTCTGAGCGAGAGCGTCGTCGATTTGCGGCAGAAGAAGCGACAGCGAAGCCCAGTCGTCGAAGACCGGAATAAGAACGACATCATCGAGCGTCTGAGTGGAGTCGACCAACTATAGACCCGTCGTCCGCGCGACAACATAGAGCGGGCGCTGTTTCACCTCGTCGTAGATACGTCCGATGAATTCGCCAATCACTCCGATGCAGATGAGCTGAACGCCGCCGAGGAAAAGGACGACTACAATTGTCGATGCCCACCCTCGAGCGGCGCGTGAAGTTCCCATTATCTGCTGTATCGCGAAGAAAACACCGAGCAGAAAGCTGACGATCGATACAAAAAAGCCCATGTACATCGCCAGCCGAAGCGGTGCCTTCGATAGCGAAAGAATTCCATCCGTCGCAAGGCCAACGAGACGAGTGAACGAATACTTCGTTTTTCCTGCGAAACGCAGAGGCCGGTCAAACAGAATCGCGGTCTGTCGAAATCCGAGCCACGCTCTCAAGCCTCGCACATATCTGTTTCGCTCGGGCATCTCGTTAAGCAAGTCGACAACGCGCCGATCCATGAGACAGAAGTCCCCGGTGTCGGGCGGAACATCGATCTTCGTCATCTTGCCGAGGATGCGGTAATAGATCTTGTACGACGCGCGGCGAAATGGATTTGGATCTTCGCGGCGATTCTTCTGCGCGTACACCACATCGAATCCTTCGCGCCATCGCTTGAGCATTTCGGGTATCAGCTCCGGAGGATCCTGCAAGTCGGCGTCGATGACGATTGCTGCTTTGCCAGTCGTTGCCCGCAATCCTGCGGTTACGGCTGCCTGATGTCCGAAGTTGCGCGAAAAATGAACCGCTTTGAAACGCCTGTCACCGTTGCAGATTGCGTCGAGCATATCGGCAGATCGGTCGGCACTTCCGTCGTTTACGAAGATGACCTCGAACGATTCACCGATCGGCTCCAGAACCTGGAGCAGACGCGAATGAAGCGGCTCGATGACCGCTTCTTCGTTGAAAATCGGGACCACGACGCTGAACGTCGGCGTTTCAGGCATCCGTAAACTTAGCTCGGCAGGCCGCTACCGGTGCGTGGCCCGCGCCATGGCAGAAACCGTCCAGTCACGATTCTCGAAAGTGTGCACTGCGGGCCCCTCACGCTCGATTTCGGCCAGATGCTCGGAATATTTCGCAATCGAATCGCGCTTGCTATTTACCAACCAACCGCGCTCGGGGAAACGTTCCGCGTTTCGACTGATGTATGTCAATCGCCGATCAGCCGGAAGACTACCAATTATCTCGTATGGTTTCGGCAGCCAGGATCGCGAGCTCGTAACGCGTCCGCCATCGCCTGCAATCGGCCAGGCGGGAAGCATCAGGCGCCCGTCACCGATGAAGACGAACGCATCGCCCGGACGTGCGCCGGCTTGTTTGAGCACGGACAGCAGCGATCCCGGCATGATTGGGAGTTGTTCCTTGAATCGTGACACAGGAAGCTGAAGCGCCGTTACTGCTGCAGGGAATTCCGAGTGGCCAAACGTCATCACTATCGGCATCACAATGGCTGGAACAAGAGACACCGTGATCAAGCGATGCCATTCGTGAGGCTCATGTGCGCGGAGCAAACGCAAAGTGATCGCTGCCGCAAATAAGAGTATTGGGGCGAGGCTCAGCACATTCACGGGGTGGCTTCGCCCCACAAAATAACTTCCGACTGACCATACGCCGCCCCACAGTGCAGCGTATGCGATGAGTCGCGGGTCACGCCGGTTCCTCGAAAGCTGGTGAGCGGCGACAGTCGAGATCAGGAAAAACAACAAAGCAATAAACCAGACCGACCCGGTTGGATCGACAGGCAAAGCTCCGAACCCTCCGCGGCTGTAGAGAATTACGTACTCGATGTATCCTCTCCAATCCAGACTGACGTGCAGCACTGCTGCGTACACGGCCACGATCAAGACAATCGCTGCCACAACGGCAATGATTGGAAGAGAGATCGCTTGTACGACCCGCTTTACTATTACGCCGGTCGATTCTCCGGACTCTCTCCAGGCTGCGCCCTCTTGCGCGAGAAAAACCAACATCGCGAGGAACCAGATTACCGAGCAATAAACGGCGCCCTCCGCGGACCATAGAAGAGACGCGAGCCAAATCATCGTCATTCCAACTGTGAATCTGCGAGGTGTTCGTGAAACGTCCGGTCCCGATACGTATGTGGCGACAAACGCCAGCATCACGAACGACCATATGAAGCGAACTGGTCCCCCCGAGGGAGTCATTTGCGCACTTAGAATCAGCGAGGCGTCGCGGGGGCGAAAATAGAGCGCCGCGAAGGTGAGCGCGAAACCAACAACGGCGCCGCTCCATCGCGTATTCAGTCGCCGCAGCGCAAGGTACAGGTACACCGCAACGACTGCGAAAACAATCGACTGATAAAACCAGAATGAGATCCAGGAATTTCCCGGCAGGGCAGTCGGAATGAGAATGCTGAGAAATCCGTACTGCGACGGAGTGTCCCAAAGCAAATGTCCGCCCTGACGCAGCTCATCGATTGGCCCGATGTAGAAGCCCCAGTGGTAAAATTCGACGACTGGAAACGTTCGAAACGCGAAGGCGACAAGAACGAACAGGCTCGCGTAATCGAGCGCACCGAGTCGGAAGCTTTCGTCGGATTCGGCGTGGCTTCGGCGAAGCGAGAATGAAACGAAAATCAAAGCAGCGAGAATTCCGATAAATCGAGCGGGAGCAGATGCGAGCCATTCGAGTGAGCTGCTCCACGAGATGAGCGACGCCGCGCACATCCAGGCAAAGGCGGCGGTAACCACGACAGGAAAGATTTTAGAGAAACGCGGAGATTGCTCTCGTGCTGCGGGACCGGCGTAACCCAGAGCGACAATCGTGATGATCGACGCCATCAATGCACTTAGCAAAAAAAGCCAGTTCGCATGAAGCGCGTACCATGAGAACTCGAGCCCCAGAAGCCACACAATTACTCGTCTGGCGAGAGATGTGAACTGAGCGGACGTGGCGCGCGGCAGCATCCACGCGATGAAAATCATGGCGGGCGCATAAAGAAAAAAGAGCGCCATATATATGGCCCACTCCACAGTTTCGACCTGCCCGCCTCTCCCAACCATATGGATGGCAACTGGCACGAGAACTTTTCCAAGCACCAACGCGTGGATTCCGAGCGCGAGCGGCCATGCGGATTCAGCGCGGCGGTTGAATGACTGCAGCTCCCCCGACCATCCGCGCTTAGACATACGCTACTTCGATGGAGCGCAATGTGGACCTTGGTCCGGGGCAACTTCGAACACGTTGTAGTTCTCGTCGCTTGTTGAAATGAAAAGCGAATCTACGCGCGTTGCTCTACGCAACAGTTTCAACCTGTCTTCCGAATTCCATTTAAAGCGCCCGCCATAAGCGACACTCGCCTCTCCACTCGTGTCGGTAAGAACCTGTGGATTTCGAATGGACACGAGAACAACCCTGCCGGACACACACGCGAGGCTGTCCGCGACATCCACCAGAGACCCGAGTGTGACATGCCTGCCGCGCCAATTGGCACTATCGAAATAGACGCGCGATCCGAACGTGCGCTCGCGCGGAAAATAAATCGGATTCGGCACGTAATACTGGAGAGGCTCCATCACAAAATCCGGCTCGCCGATCAATATCGCGTTTTGATAGCGGGGATTCGACTTGATGAATTGCGCGAGGGCTTTGCTCGCCGACCCCGGATGAAGCAGCTCGCGGCGAATGATTACCGGAAGCGCGAGTGTTTGAAACGCCAGGAGCGGAAGCAATCCCAGGCCGATGTACTGCCGGGTATCGCGCTTCGTGGATCCAGTTGCTTCATCGGCAGCAATCCAGCACAGGGAGAGAATGAGAAACGTGAGTATACCTTGATGGCGAAGCGAGCCCGTATACACCACGCTGAACAAAATCTCGAACCCGATGATCGCTGCAATCAGTCCGACAAGGCACGCTCGATTTCGGCGAAGTCCGATGGCGATTGCGATCAGCGAGATATCTACGATCAATCTTGTAATGATTGCCGGATCGATATGGATCCGAGCCCACGGCAGCTCCCCCGCTGCGGCGATATTTGCGAGCGACGCGCCTCGCAGCCCTCCGCCCGGGTCGATCGCGAGCGCACGAATTAAAGCTGAAGAAGTGAATCGGCTCGCCCCAAGTGCATACGCCATATTCGGCGACGGCCGCGACGACAACACAGCGAAAGCGACACCGGCAACGACGAGCGCAATCGCGCCAACGGACGCAATGAGATTTGCACGCGACAACGATTGTCTGTCGCTAACCAGACGGATTCCCCATACAAGCAGAATTACCAACGCCGACAGCGCAGCATGAACGCTCGTATTGGCCAACAACACGAGTATGAAACCGAGGAGCACTGGTCGATCATTGCGCCGGCGAAATGCAATGCAGGCGCAGATCATCAATAGCACTCCAATTCCATAATTGCGTGCGATGACACTGTACTCGTGTCCGAGAAACGCCCCGAAAACAATGAGAAGCCGTGCCCAAATCGGAAAAGGCGCGTAACGTAGAATGAGAAACGCAGCTAACGCTGCGATAACAAACGCGGCAGCTGGAAGAACGAGCGGCGAATGCGTCAGGGAATAGCCGATGCGAAGAATTGCATACCACACGATCGGATGCGCTTCAGTGTGCAGCGCCTGCATGAGGTCGCCCCAGGACCGCGCATGCGTTGCAACAGTCAGCGCTCCTACTTCGTCACGCCATACAACGTGGCGAGAGGCGAGAAACCCCGTCATCGCCACAAAACCGATGAAAGCAATCGATTCGATCTTTCGATTCGATTCCGATTGTTCGTTCAGCGAGACTGTACCTCGAGCTTCTTCCCGTTCGGATTGAATAGGTGATCGCGCCGCACACCTGCACGGTGAAGCCGGAACTTCAAAGACGTGGCAAGCACACCGAAGCCGTAAACAACGGATCTTCGGAAGTTGATTGACGATGCTTCAGCGAAATATCGAGTCGGGCAGGAGATCTCTCCAATGCGAAATCCGAATGCCGCAGCTTGCGCAAGCATCTGATTGTCGAAGACGAAATCATCCGAGCACTCGTTGAGCGGAAGAGTTTCGAGCACTCTCCGCGTAAATGTGCGGTACCCCGTGTGATACTCCGACAGCTTGATGCCCAGCATAATATTTTCGAATGCCGTCAGCAGACGGTTAAAATAGTACTTGTAGCGCGGCATCCCTCCCTTGATTGCGCCTCTGCCGAGAATGCGAGAGCCGAGTATCACGTCGAACTCGCTTGACGCTGCGAGCCATGCCATCGCACCGATGAGCTTCGGTGAATACTGATAATCAGGATGCAGCATGATCACGATGTCAGCACCACGCGCCAGTGCTTCTGTGTAACACGTCTTTTGATTTCCACCATAGCCGCGGTTTTCAGGGTGAACGACGTACGGAATTCCCAGTCGCCTCGCCACTTCAATGGTGTCGTCGCCTGACGCATCGTCTACGAGTAGCAGATCATCAACGAGTCCGTCAGGTATTTCCGCAATCGTACGCTCCAGCGTACGTCCCGCGTTGTACGCGGGCAGAACAACCATCACTCGCTTTCCGTTGATCACTAGACGCGCTCGAGCAGGCCTTTGTCCGCGAGCTGGTCGCAGATCGCTATCGCTTCAGTCGGATTGAGACCGATGTCATGGGCGAGCTTCACAACGTCACGCGTGCCATCCGCATACGCGAGAACGTTCGTCATGTTGCGAACTGCGTAACCGGCGCCACGTGTGCTCAGCGTTGGATATAGTCCACGCTTGCCGAGCTGCGGCTCACAGAGGGTCGTTGCGCGATAGGTAAAATTGTGCTCCAGCAGCTCGATGCATTTCCTGACCGCGTCGAATCCTCCCTCGAGACCGCTGGGAGTTATGAGGGCGAGATCGTCGAGCGAGGTGTGATATTCTGGGTAGCTGTTGTATTTCGTGCGCATGATCGATGCGACGGGAAGATCGACTCCGGGACTGCAGTACTGCCGCTCATCGCTCCCGCGATCCAGGTACGAATACTCGATGTAATCGGGCGCGTGATGCTTCATCACCACCTGCCCGACGCGATCCGCGAGCGTATTCCCGTCGCGCGAATGCAGGAACGAATAAGCCCGATCGTCACCAATGCACGTCAACACAAAGCCCGCGACAGTGTTCTTCTTCATCTCGTCGAGATGCGTACTGAGATAAACGATCGAGCCAATCGTTTCCGGAATGAAAAGAATTCGATAGGTGTAGCGTCGCTTAGGTTCTGACGCGAGCCATCGCGCAATCGCAGTCGTTACAACCGGCCCGGACAACTCATTGTTCGCTAGAGACGGATGACACACGTAAGTCGATAGCAACACCTCCTTCTCTTCCCGCCCGCGAAGAATTAGCTCTCCGTAGGTTAATGATCCGGGCGCCAGCGTAGCATCGATAACAACGTGATATCGGCCCTGAGGCAGGTGATCACGCTGTTCCTGCGTGAGACAAAACCCCCATCGCGCCGAGTAATACGACGTCACGTACGGAATTGCGTACGGCTGCTCCGGCAATGAATGCAGGTGAGGCTGGAGCTCTTCGAGTGTGACCCAGAGATCGACGGGTTGTGAGTAACCGACGAGGTGGAGATTGTTTCGGGCGAAGTCTATGATTCGACGGCCGCCCTCATCTTCGATGTATGCAGATCGAACGTTCCATTCATTCGGGACAGTCCAGTCGAACGCAGGTGTTCCGCTCGCCACTTCATGAATGGACAAATCCGGAATGACGTTCGACAGATACGCCAGTGTCTGTCGAACCCCATCACCGGTGATGCTGCGATTGATTGGAAATAGATCTTTCGCCCAACCGTGCATCTCTGCGCCGAGCTTATTCACTTCCCGATCGCGGTGTGAAGTTGATGCGCTCTGCTGTCGATCCGTCCCTCATCGATCATTGAAAAAAATTCGCCCAGCGCCTTATTGTCACCGTAATAGAGCTGTGGCTGTTGCTTTAGAAATTCTTCGCGTACGCGCTGCGGATTGAATCTCGAACGCGCTTCCTGGAGTTTTCGCGCGAGAGCTTCAGCATCGTTCTCGTAGACAACGAAGTTGCTCGAGTGCCTGCCTGCACCGGCGACTCTCAGGTCGTTTTTCATCCAATGGGCACCTGCCCACTCCGCGCGCGGCGTGAGAATCAAGCTTCCGCAGGCCTGCAGCTCACAGATAGGCAAGCCAAAGCTTTCACGGTGCGCCATCAGAAACACACCCGTTTTTCGATATATCCCCCGAATCTCATCTCTCGTCATTGGCTTGTTCAGAATTTCATACGCGACACCGGACCTCTCGACCGCTTCCAGCTGAATCTTTCGGAAGGAAAGGTAGTCGCTCCGCGTCTGCTCGAAATCCACCAGAACTCTGAATTCCTCTCCCTGATCCGGATACAAAACACCGTCGTCGAGATTGACACCAATTACCGAGCACGGCTGCGGGGATTCCGGCATCGGTATTTCGCTGAGCGGTGACACGACCAGGTACCAGTCATATCGGTCCATCCCGAATGTCCCGGGACGCATTGTCTGCTGCTCGGCTTCGCTCAGCCCGGTGTTCTCTCCGCGAAGCATCGCGCCACTCCATTTAGCGACAGTCGGGAGATAAACGAGATCGTAATTCACGATTGGACAATCGGGCAGGAGGCCGCGCAGCGCTTCGATATTCTGATATGAGCCTTTCGTAAGACTGGACGGGACGTGGGCTACGACGACGATCAAATCGAAATTCCGAATCCGCTCTACGAATTCGTTGAAAGTTTTTTTATGGCGCCGCATGCGTAGCGCCTGGCCTGCAACTGCCCGTGGCGACGACCAGCTCATGCCGAGCGGAAGTGACAGCATAGCCAGGCCGTCGTAGAAAATCTCGGGTCGTGCCCCGAGTGATTTCGCCATCCGCGCAAAACCTTCGGCGAGTGGTTTCACGAAGCTGTTTTTGTCGTTCGCTAAAACGGCTATTCGCATCAGGCGGACGGTGTCTCGAAGTCTTCGAGCTCGAACCGTCGTCCGAGCTGATCGAGTTTCGGCTCGACCCAGCTGCGCGTATCGGTATCGAGCAGCGCGAGTGGATCTGTGCGCATCGCGTCGACAAAAAACTGCGTCAGCGTTCCCGCGTCAGACGCGAGCAGTTGGGAATACTCCTCAGATCGAATGCATGCGCCCGCATTTAACGCGCGTGACAGTAGACCGGACCAATCATACTCGAGACCCATGCCCAGTGGCCGCACGTGGTAATTCAGAGAACCGCTTGTCTTGCTTCTGCGCGCATCGGTAACTGTT
>DATLDN010000150.1:0-4930 GCA_035525855.1 Gemmatimonadaceae bacterium | reverse complement strand
GTTCCGCCGAGCACTGCGGCCATCGCCTGATAGGCAACGCGCACGATGTTGTTCATCGGCTGCTGCGCAGTAAGTGTCACTCCGGCGGTTTGCGAATGGAAACGCATTATAAGAGACCGCGGATCCTTCGCACCGTACCGCTCCTTCAGATGTCGCGCCCAGATGCGCCGCGCCGCACGAAGCTTTGCAATCTCCTCGAAGAAATCGTTGTGAATATCCCAGAAGAAAGAAAGTCGTGGTGCGAAGCTGTCGACATCCAGGCCGCGCGCAATTCCGCGCTCGACATATGTGAACCCGTCAGCCAGTGTGAAGGCGAGCTCCTGCGCGGCAGTCGCTCCAGCTTCGCGAATGTGGTAACCGGAAATGGAAATTGTATTCCACTGCGGGACATTCTTCGCCGACCATTCGAAGCAATCGACGATTAGACGGAGAGCAGGCTCGATGGGATAAACCCACGCATGCTGCGCCATGTATTCCTTCAGAATGTCGTTTTGAATCGTTCCGCGAAGCGCCGCCGGAGACACACCCTGCTTCTCGGCGGCAGCGATGTAGAAGCAATACAGAATTACCGCGGGACCGTTGATCGTCATCGACGTCGAGACTTTGTCGAGCGGAATTCCGTCGAACAACATCTCCATGTCTGCAAGACTCGAGATTGCAACGCCGCACTTTCCTACTTCTCCCTCCGATCGCGGATGATCGGAGTCGTAGCCCATCAAGGTCGGAAAATCAAACGCGACTGAGAGTCCTGTCTGGCCGTGCGCGAGAAGGAACTTGTATCGCTCGTTCGTATCACGCGCGCTTCCGAAACCCGCGAACTGGCGCATCGTCCACAACTTCCCGCGATATCCGGTCGCATGGATTCCGCGCGTGTATGGATATGTTCCGGGCGTGGCGAGGTTGATCGAATCGAGATGCTCGACATCGAGCTCGGTATAGAGCGGAGCGACCTCTTCGGCCGAATTCGTAAACGCGATATCGCGCTTCGGCGACGCGTCGTACTTCCGCTTCCAGTCGGCGATTTCAGCGCGTAGGCGCTCGATCTCTTCGTTCGCCGTATCGAGCTCGGCGTATGACTCGCCGCGCCGACTATCTATTGAAGTCAATCATCCGCCCGCGTTACAAGGTGCCCATGCGCCGCCAGTAGCTCGTCTGCAACAGAAAATGGAGTTGTCACTCCACTTTCCAGATCCGGAATCCGAGACTCGATCCATCCGGTCGCTGCTCCATCGTGCCACAAGCGGTTTCGCATTCTTCTATCGACTGCATCCACCACTCGCTCTACCAGCCGCTCGCGCCGACGTTCCACGAGGGTGCCGCTTTTTTCAAGATAGTCGAAATGGCGGTCAATAGACTCCACTAGCTCAGTTATGCCCTCGTCTTTGGCCGCAACGGCGCGCAACACGGGTGGAGTCCACGTTGCCGCGCTCGTGTCGCGCGCGGCTTCACGCGCCTGCCGCGCCGGATTCATCACGCTTTTCAGATCGATACCGTGATGCCCAGTAGACGGTCCATAGCTTACGCCGCGTCTTAACCCAAGCATGAGCTCGACGTCGTTGCGCAATCTGTCCGCGCCGGGGCGATCCGACTTGTTTACGACAAAGATGTCAGCCGCTTCCATCACGCCGGCCTTCAGCGTCTGAATCGAATCACCGGATTCGGGAACGAGAACAACAACCGTTGAATCCGCGGTTCTCGCGATGTCGAGCTCCGACTGTCCAACACCAACTGTCTCGATAATAATCCGATCGAACCCGAACGCGTCGAAAACGTCCGCAACTTCCCTCGTTGTCGCCGCGAGCCCACCGAGCGATCCGCGCGTCGCCATCGAGCGAATGAAGACATCCTTGTCGAGCGCGACTTGTTCCATGCGAACACGATCTCCGAGCAATGCTCCACCGGTAAATGGCGATGTCGGATCGACGCAGACAATTCCAACCGATAGGTCTGCTTCCCTGTAGCGACGGGCAACCAGCGTTGTGATTGTGCTTTTGCCGGCGCCAGGCGGGCCGGTTATTCCGATCCGGCGCGCGCGACCAACCTTGGAATGGAGGGCTGCAAGTAGATCGTCAGATTCAGGAGAGCGATTCTCGACAATGCTGACAGCACGAGCCAGAGCCGCGGTTTGCCCGCTGGTGAACCGAGTAAGAAGCTGTTCAACGCGCGGAATCAAGAATCCTTTCCTGTCGTTTCCACATCTTCGATTTCGCGCGGTCATCGGCGTCGGGATGATCGTAGCCGAGAACGTGGAGCGTACCGTGAACAACGAGGCGCGCCAGTTCTTCTTTGATGGCGACCCCAGCCTCTCGTGCGTTTCGTCGCGCAACCTGAGGGCAAATGTAAATGTCGCCAATCACCGGTGATTTATTGTCGGTGCGGCGAAATCCAAATGAGATGACGTCTGTCGAGCCCGCATGCGACAAAAACTCGCGATTCATTTTCGAGATTGTCGGTTCGCCAACAAATGCTACGGAGATCAATCCATCACGGACACGTTCAGCTTTCAGCGTCCGAGCGACGAGATCGCGCACTGTGCGCTCCGATATTTCTTTCCGCTTTACCGTGAACGAGACGTCAACGTGAACGCTCGACACTCGGCGACTAGTTACCGGCGTCGTCCGCGTACGCTCTGATGATTTCCCGAACGAGACGATGTCGAACGACATCCGACTCATTCAGATAATGGAATCCGATTCCCTCTATACCTGGAAGGATTCTCTCTATCTGCACAAGACCAGACTCTTCCCGCCGAGGAAGATCGATCTGCGTTTTGTCGCCGGTGATTACTGTCTTCGAGTTAACTCCAAGACGCGTGAGAAACATTTTCATCTGCGCGTTCGTGGCGTTTTGCGCTTCGTCGAGAATTACGAATGCGTCAGCGAGTGTCCGACCTCGCATGTACGCGAGCGGCGCAATCTCGATCACTCGTGTTTCAAGGGCTTTCTGAACGCGCTCCTGCGGCATCATTTCGTCGAGAGCGTCATACAGCGGGCGTAGATATGGATCGACCTTCGCCTGCAGATCGCCGGGAAGAAATCCAAGACTTTCTCCAGCTTCTACCGCGGGACGCGCCAGAATAATTCGGCGAACACGTTTTCTGGAAAGGGCATCGACTGCTGCGGCGACTGCGAGATAGGTCTTGCCTGTGCCAGCAGGGCCAATTCCTACCACGATGTCGTTCTCGAGGATCAACTTCAAATATTCCGCTTGCCCACTCGTTTTCGGCTGAATGATTCGACGAACGCCGGGCAGAGCAATTCGGAGATTGTCTTCCGATCCATTTCCGTCGCGCGGAGCATCCATGCTCATGCGGAGCACGTCGTCAGCTGTCAGCGGCATTTGTTGTTTGGCGGTATCGATCATTCTTTGCGCAATCGGCGCAGCGCGGTTCACCGCTTCCTGAGTGCCGTTGAGTGTGAGCGTATCGCCACGCAACGCGATCTTCGCGCCCGACTGCTTTGCAAGCTCGACGAGGTTCTCGTCATTCACGCCGGCCAGGGTGAGCATGTCGGCGCCTTCGGTGTTCAGTCGCTGTACGACGGGTTCGTCAGTCAATATGTCGGCTCACTTCTCAGGTGAAGCTCGTCCAAATCCTTTTTGTCTACAGGCGTCGGTGCTCCTTCGAACAGCGCGCGCGCAGCGGTCGTTTTTGGAAAAGCAATTACGTCGCGCAACGAGGGCGCGCCTGCCAGAAGCATTGCAATACGATCGAACCCAAATGCAATTCCACCATGTGGCGGCGCGCCTGCGTTCAATCCCTCGAGCAGAAATCCAAAACGCGCATTGGCTTCAGCGTCACTGATTCCAAGAACGTTCAGTACTCGTCGCTGCAATGCAGGGTTCCCGATTCGAATACTTCCTCCGCCAAGCTCAGTGCCATTCATAATCACGTCGTAGGCCAAAGCCCGCACAGAGAGCGGGTCAGTCTCGATCTTATCCGTATCCTCAGGGTTTGGCGCTGTAAATGGATGATGAACCGACGTGATCGCGCCGGTTGCCGAATCTTTTCCGAACAGTGGAAAATCTGTCACCCATAACATCTCTACGCGCCGATCACCGGGCAGGTTTTGTCGCCGAGCAGTCTCCTGACGGACGCGGTCCAGAGCCGGAGAGCTTATGCTGTCGTCGCCGGCAACCATGAGGCATAGGTCGCCGTCGCTCAACCCGAGCACGCCGGCACCTGATTCCGAAACGAATTTGGCCGCTGGTCCTTCCAGCGTTCCGCTTGTGTTCTTTACGCGAAGGAGACCGGAAGCGCCTGCACTTTTTGCAATTGCTTCCAGCTCATCTACCTGCTTCCGCGAAAAAACACCGCCGCCGGGAATTCGAATTCCACGAACGCGCCCACCTTTCTCGAGCGCATCACGAGTGATCGCAAAATCGGAATCACGGAATGCATTGCTTGCATCGAATAGCGACAGATCGTAGCGCATATCGGGACGATCACTACCGTAGCGCTCCATTGCATCGGCGTATGTCATACGCGCAAAGCGATCCGGAACGGTGATATTTGCATCGCGACAAAGCGCGACGAGCATTCCTTCGGTCAGTCTGATGATGTCTTCCTGACCGACAAAAGACGCTTCGATGTCGATCTGCGTGAATTCCGGCTGACGATCGGCGCGGAGATCCTCATCGCGGAAACAGCGCGCAATCTGGAAATAGCGATCGAACCCGGAGACCATCAGCAGCTGCTTGTAGAGCTGCGGCGACTGCGGCAGCGCGTAGAACTCGCCCGGATGCACCCTGCTCGGCACGAGATAATCTCGTGCGCCCTCGGGAGTCGGCTTCGTGAGAATCGGCGTTTCTATTTCGAGAAATCCGTGTTCATCGAGATATCGTCGCGTGGTCTGCGCGAGACGATGTCGTAAGACGAGATTGTCCTGAAGCTCGGGGCGTCGCAGATCGAGGTAACGGTGACGCAGGCGCA
>DATLDN010000123.1:0-9766 GCA_035525855.1 Gemmatimonadaceae bacterium | reverse complement strand
TAAGCCGGGTGCCTCTGATCCCGAATTATTTGCTGAGCGGATTCCGTATGTAGAGACCCGCGATTATGTCCGGGCGGTGATCAGAAACCGGGCGTTCTATCGAGTTCTATACGATTGGTAATCCAGGCTTTGATGTAGGGTAAGGAACAGCGGGGGTACGCGGATCACACGGATTTAGCGGATCACGCGGATAAAAACAAAAACCAACGGCTCTTTGCGCGTTGGTTTTCGTTTTTATCCGCGTGAATCCGCGAAATCCGTGTGATCCGCGTACCCCCCGGTGTTCCTTACCTCACCAATTGTATAGAACTCGATAGAACGCCCGATTTCTGATCACCGCCCGGACATAATCGCGCGTCTCTACATACGGAATCCGCTCAGCAAATAATTCGGGATCAGAGGCACCCGGCTTACGAAGCCATCTCGTTAATCGCGTTTCACCAGCGTTGTACGCCGCGAGGATGTAGGCAACATCGCGCCCGCTTCGAAATAATCCGCGGAGATGAACCGTTCCCAGCTGAATGTTGATCGATGGATCGAACAATCGCTCGGCTGAAAAATTCGTTATCCCGCGCGACCGCGCGATTTCAGCTCCAACGCTCGGCATCACCTGCATCAAACCGCGTGCGCCCGCCAAAGAAACTGCCCGCGGGTTGAAGCTCGATTCCTGCTTGATCAATCCCGCTACAAGCGCAGGATCGAGTCCATTCGCCTTCGCACTCGCCGCAAGCTGCTCACGCTGTGACACGGGATACAACAATCTGAAGTTTTGCGGTGTCGGACCGAGGTCGGTGACAACCTTTCGGCCAAGTGTGATCGCGCGGTTCGATTGCTCGCCACCGGCGAGCGCGTGGGTAGTTGCAACCAATCGCTCCGGCGATTTGTTGGCATCCTCGAATAGTCGGTCATACTCGAACTTCGCTTCTGCATCCATGCCCAGATCTTCGAGCATGTCGATTCGCTGCGCGGCGTCGGAGACATCCCGCACGGTCGGATAATTGTCGGTTCGACTGCTGTCCTTGAGCAACGGAACACCGAGTCGCCGAGAGCTGACGACCGAGTAGTAGGAGGACGGATCTTTCGCCATGACGGCGCGCCAATGTGCGCGCGCCTTCGCAGTATCGCCGCGCTGCTGCCATGCGCGTCCGCCCCAGTACATCGCGGCCAGCCCGTCATCGCTCGACGGATAAAGCTCGGCGAGTGAATCGAGCTCGGATGCTGCTGCGCCATAGTTCCCCTGCACATACGCGATAATCCCGGATCGAAATAATGCAGTCGATGCGTGGCGGAATTTCGGATATCGCTTCACAACCGTGAGCAGCGTTGACCGCGCATCGGCATCACGTCCTTCGTCGGTGGCAAGATCGGACAGAAGAACCAGCGCCGAGGCAGCGCTCGTGTCAGAGGGAAATACAGTCGTGATCGCCCTCAAAGAATTTCTCGCGTCGGTTCCACTTCCCGATGCCAGTAACGCGCGCGCTCTCTGGTAACGAGCTGCAGCAACCAGCGACGACGGCTCGGAAACCAGGGCGAATTGCGCGGCTGCTTCCTTGTCGCGATTGAGCCTCGCGAGCATTAGACCATCGTTGAAGTGATCGCGAGCAGTTCCGAGGCGTGCGCGGAATGCAGTGGTGTACCCGGCAACGGATCTCGCAGCGAGACCGACACCGTACGCTGCTCGAGCAAGTGTGAGCTGCTCGGAAGGTGTCGCGACTGGAAAGAGCTTATCAAAGAGCGCTACCCCGTCGCGCGCGGATTCGCGTCCGGCCCCTTGTGCCAGGTAACTGATGAGCTTCCCGCGCGCTCCAGCTCGCGTTGCAGAGTCGGATGGAGGAGACGCCTCGAGCCGTAACGCGTCGAGGTTCAATCCCGCGGCTCTATATGCGCGGATTGCGTCAGGGATTTTCCCGGAACGCTCGAGCGCGATTGCCTCGGTCGGCTCTCGCCGGTTCTTTGCGACTTCGGTTTTTAGATCGCGAAAGTATTTCTGGCGGTCGGACGCATCGGTGGTTACACCTGCCGCGCGGAGGTACAGCCAGTCTTGTATTGGCCGAAGATTCTTTGCGGCCTCTTCATATAGTATTCTCGCGCTGTCGAGCTTATCCGCGCGATCGAATGCGCGAGCGCGCAACACTCGATCGCGATCGACCGAGTCCACTACGTGCGGAATGCTATCGGTGCCGACGTATGCGACCGCGGGGTGAGCTTGCGTATCGCCGTCACTGCAACCCGCCGATGAAATAATTACCGCTGCGACACAGAGAAGCGCTGCTACCGCCAACGGCTGTGCGCTCCGTGCATTAGCTCCTCTGCTTCACGCGGCCCCCACGACCCTGCGGCGTAAGGTGCCGGCACCTTGTCGCGGCGGCGCTCGAGCTGCTTCAACAACGGATCGATGATGTTCCACGCAGCTTCAACTTCGTCGCTGCGCGTGAACAGGGTCTGGTCGCCGATCATGATGTCGAGCAGGAGCGTCTGATAGGCGGGCGGTGTATCCGCGCCAAAAGCTTCCTCATACGAGAACTCCATGTCTACCGGCGAGATCTCGAGATTCTGCGTCAGCTCCTTTTCCGCACCGGGAGTCTTCACGTTGAAGCGAAGCGAGATGCCCTCGTCGGGCTGGACACGCATTACGAGAGTGCTCGGGCACCGATCCTCGAGCTCTCCCTGGCCGAACATCAACACCGGCGGCGATCGAAACTGAATCGCAATCTCTGACTTTCGCTTTCCGAGACGCTTGCCCGACCGCAGGTAAAACGGAACGTGCATCCACCGCCAGTTGTCGATCATGAATCGAATCGCTGCGTAGCTCGCAGTCGTCGAATTCGGATCGACGTCTTTTTCTTCGTGATAACCGGGGACCTGTTGGCCGTCGACATTTCCGGCGGTGTACTGACCGAGTACAACCGGTACCTCGCCTTGTCCAACAAGCGGCCTCACAGCGTGCAGCACTTTCACCTTTTCGTTCCGAACTTCATTTCCGTTGAATGAGTTCGGGGGCTCCATCGCGGCAAGAGCCATCAGCTGAAGCAGATGATTCTGAAACATGTCGCGAATGATTCCAGCTTCCTCGTAATATTTGCCGCGCGTTTCGACACCGACTGTCTCCGCGACGGTGATCTGCACGCTCTTGATGTACTGGCGGCTCCACAGCGGCTCAAAGATCGGATTCGCAAAACGGAAAACGAGAATGTTCTGAACGCTTTCTTTTCCCAGATAGTGATCTATGCGATAGATCTGGTGCTCGTCGTAACGGTCGAGCACAACTCGGTTCAGCTCATGCGCTGTGTCGAGGTCGCGGCCGAATGGTTTCTCGATGACTACTCGCGTCCACGGCGGCGTGGCGCTCGTCATTCTTGGGGCGATTCCGCTGGAAGACAAATGCTCAACTGTTGTCTCGAACACACTGGGCGGAATCGCGAGGTAGAACAAACGGTTCCGGGATTTCTCCGGTCGGGGGGCTTCAATTTCTTCCAGGCAACGGCGAATTCCGTCATACACAGCCCCATCTGACAGGTCACCGTTCGTGTACCACATCCGCTTCGACAGCCAGGCCCACGCTTCTGCGTCGACCGCATTTACTTCATCCGAATTCTCCAGTGCTTCGCGCATCTGACTTGCAAATGCACCCGTCTCCATTGGATCGCGGCCGACGCCGAGGAGGGCAAAATCTTCGGGCAATAAATGCTGAACAGCGAGGTAATAAATTGCCGGCATCAGCTTGCGACGCATCAGATCGCCGCCCGCTCCCATAATCACCGCTGTGCATGGATCGGTTTTCTCGCGCTTGGGCCGCGGCTTGGTCGGGGGTTTAGCTACCGGAAACGCGCGCGTTGTAGTGGTCATGCTTTCTTTACTGCGTGACCGCCGAATTCGTTGCGCAATGCGGCAATTACTTTGCCGCCGAATGAATCAGACTGCCTCGAGCGCAGGCGTGTCAACAACGAGAGCGTGATCACCGGAGCAGGAACGTCGAGATCGATTGCCTCCTGCACTGTCCAGCGCCCTTCCCCTGAATCTTCCACGTAACCTTTCAGCTCATCGAGATTCGCATCCCGTTCAAATGCAATTTCTGCGAGCTCGTTTATCCACGATCTTACAACGCTGCCGTGATTCCACACGCCGGCAATCTGATGTAGGTCTAGCTTGAAATCTTTTGACGCGTGAAGAATCTCGTAGCCTTCGGCGTACGCCTGCAGCATTCCATACTCCACTCCGTTGTGAATCATCTTCACATAATGCCCCGAACCGGGTGGGCCCATGTGCCCATAACCGTCAGCGGGTGCAAGTGATTTGAAAATGGGCTCACAAAGTTTGAACGCTTCGGGCGAAGCGCCAATCATCAAACAATATCCATTTTCGAGACCCCAGATTCCGCCACTCGTTCCAGAATCGACAAAATGAATTCCTTTTGGCTGCAGCTCGGCAGCGCGACGCATGGAGTCATGAAAATTCGAATTACCGCCGTCGATTATCACGTCACCGTTTTGCAGACCAGGCAAGAGAGCGGCGATCGTGTCGTCGACAGGTTTGCCGGCGGGAACCATGATCCAGACAATTCGCGGCGCGCTCAACTTCGAAACGATGTCCGGAGGCGAAGACGCACCAACCGCACCGAGTCCAACGTATTTCTGAATGGCTTCAGGGCTTCGATCGAACACAACGACTTTGTGTCCATCGCGCATCAGCCGCTCGCTCATGTTGCCGCCCATTCGGCCGAGGCCGATCATCGCCAGCTGCATGCGCTATCCCCTTTTTGAAGTGAACTCCAACCCTGCATCGTGAAGCTCGCGGCGCAGCTGGTCTGCCGACTGATATTGAATAACGTGAAACCCCAGCGCCGTCGGTGCGACGAGATTCTCAGGCCGATCGTCGATGAACACGGTCTCCTCTGCACGCGCGCCCGTAATTGCAAGTACACGTTCGTAGAACATTGCCGCCGGTTTCCTGATACCGATCCACGATGAAGCAAGGAACGTGTCAAAGATGGATGTCAGTCCGAATAGCCGAATGCGATAGCGGCTGAGCTCGTCCGCTTCGTTGCTCGTTGTGCACATGCGCACCAGATGAGATTCTGCAAGATCGCGCGCGACGGCAATGCTTTCGGGAAATGGTCGGCTGCAGGCGTACATGAATTGCCGAAAATCTTCGGGCGTAAAACTCCTCGGCCTCGTGAAGATTGTGCGCTCGAGATACTGATCGATCGACATCAATCCTTCTTCGAACTCCGCGACTACTTCAGCATGCCGCGCACTGTAATCTTCCAGATCGATTCCAAATTGTTCAGCAGCGTCGCGCCGTTGATGGCGATCCCAGCCGTTAGTGCCGAGCACACCGCCGATGTCGAAGAATGCGTGGCGAATTGCCATCGATCAGGCGATGAGAACGGCGCGGGCGGGCGCGCCATCGAGGCCCGCCAGCTTGAGCGGCAAACAAATCATCTGGTACACACCAGGTGGCGGCTCACTCAGATCGAGACCTTCGATGATGACCACATCCTTCTGAAGCAATGTGAGATGCGTCCGGTGATGGCCCGAATGGAATTGCTCGATCGATAGATAATCGATGCCGACAACCTCGACTCCGTGATCGACCAGATACTGCGCACCGTCGGGAGCGAGATACGTGTAATCCTTCACGAATTCGTTCTGGTGCAAAAGCACGGAATTGCGCGTGGCCAGAAGAACTCGCGTGTAAGATCCGAGATCGAGCTTTGATAGATGTTCTGCTCCGATCGCCATCACCTCATCGGGAAATCGAAACAATACCGCAGGGCCAATGAGCTTCTCGATTGGAATTGCGTCTACAGTGCGGCCGCCGTCGAAGAAATGTTTGGCGGCGTCGACGTGAGTGCCCGTGTGCGATCCGAACTGGATCGATGAAACGTTCGCACCCGCACCCCGAGCGACTGCCTGTTGAAGCTCGATTTTTATTTCCGGATTCCCGGGATAGACGAGACCCCCCGTAACGACCGGACACGACACATCGTAGATGCGACTCATATCGCGAGAGACAGGGGCAACTGTCGTGCTCGCCCGCGAGCTACGATGGGAGGCTGGATTCGCTCGCGCTCAGAATGAAGCGCGGAATCTCCGCACGAAACGTGGTTCCATCGGGGGAAAGAAAATTGTAATGACCTTCCATAAACCCTTCCCCGGATTTGAGAATGCAAAAGCTTTGATACTCGTGTACTGCACCCGGCGTAAGAATCGGCTGCTCACCCACCACGCCTTCGCCTTTCACCTCGACATCCTCTCCAGAGGAATCGTGGATCAGCCAACGACGCGACATGAGCTGCGCGATCCGGTCGGAAACGTTTTCAATGCGTACGAAGTAGGCGAAAACGTAATGCTGCTGGGACGGTTCCGATTGGTCACGTAAATACACGGGCCTCACTGTGACGCGAATGCCCGCGGTCTCGCGATGAAAAAAAGGAATTGCCGGCATATGAATCAGCCGTCAGCTATCAGCCGTCAGCCTTCAGCTAAAAGCAGTTGCTGAAGGCTGACGGCTGAAGGCTGATAGCTGCCTACCAGAGTGTTGCTCGCTGCGCTTCCGGTCTGACCATGGGATCGCCCGGCTTGCAACCGAAGGCTTCCGCAAATTCGACCATGTTCGACAACGGGCCGTTCACGCGCCACCTGCCGGGCGAGTGCGGATCGATGTTGATCAACACGCGCGCCTGCTGCGGGGTCACGTTCTGTCTCCAGATCTGCGCCCAAGCAAGGAAGAATCTCTGCTCGGGCGTGAACCCGTCAATAACCTGCTTGGGCTTTCCAGCGATTGCTTTCTCGAGTGCAGTATAAGCGACTGCGAGGCCGCCGATATCCGCTGCGTTTTCACCGAGAGTCAGCTTGCCATTCACGTGAACACTATCGAGTACGGTGTACGCGTCGTACTGCGATGCGATCATTCCCGTGCGAGCCTTGAACTTCTCGAGATCTTCAGTGCTCCACCAATTCTTCAGGTTGCCCTGAGGATCGTATTGCGAGCCCTGATCGTCGAACCCGTGACCCATCTCGTGTCCGATCACGCTACCCATTCCGCCGTAGTTGACAGCATCGTCGGCGGTTGCCGAGAAGAACGGGGGCTGAAGAATTCCCGCGGGGAAAACGATCTCGTTCATCTGCGGGTTGTAGTAGGCGTTCACGGTGGGTGGAGTCATCCCCCACTGAGTGCGATCGAGCGGCCTTCCGACCATCGCCAGATCACGCTTGTTCTCGTACTCATTCACCGCGATCACGTTGTCGAGAAGCGAACCCTTCTTGATCGTAAGCGTGGAGTAGTCACGCCACTTGTCGGGATATCCGATCTTTTCAGCAAATGCCTGAAGCTTGACGAGAGCCTGCTGGCGAGTGGTCTCGCTCATCCAGGGCAGCTTCGCGAGCCGCTCACGGAAAACCGCCTCGAGATTGTGAACCATCTCCAGCGCACGAGCTTTTGCCTCGGGTGTGAACCGCTCAGTCACATACGCCTGGCCCAATGCATCTCGAAGCCCGGTGTCAGTGAGACGCGTGCAGCGCTTCTCCCTCGGCAGAAGCTCCTTCGCTCCACTCAGAGTCTTCGAGAAATTGAAATTCTCGTTTACAAACGCCGAGTTCAAATACGGTGCCGATTGCCGAATTACTCTCCACCGGAGGTAGGCTTTCCAATCCGTGAGCGGAACGCTCCCAAGGAGACTGTCTACCGCAGTGAAAAACTTCGGGCTCTGAACATCGACGGCGGGGATGTTCGCGTTTCCAACATCGCCGAAGTACTGGGTCCAATTGAAATGCGGCGTCATCGACGCAAGCTGCGCGGGCGTGCGATAGTTGTAGGTCGCGACCGGATCGCGCTGTTCGACGCGAGTCAGCGATGCCCTGGCAAGCGCAGTCTCGAGATCCATGATGCGCTTCGAGTCTGCCTCCGCCTGATCCTCACTCTCGCCTGCGAGCTGAAGCATCTTGCGCATGTGCGCCACGTAGTTCACGCGAATGACTGCGGAGCCTGAGTCAGTCTTCGTGTAGTAATCGCGATCAGGGAGACCAAGTCCGCCCTGATATGCGCCGCCGATTACGGACGTGCTGCTCTTCGAGTCCTGAGTCGAGCCGAAATTGAACACCGCGCCGACACCTTCACGGTGAAGTCGCGCGATTTCACGCTGTAGACCACCGCGATCTGATACTGCGTCGATACGAGCGAAACGGGGGCGCAGCGGAGCCGCTCCTGCTTTCTCGGCGGCAGTGGAATCCATGCACGATGCGTAGAAAGTGCCGAGCATCGTTGTCGCGGCGGATTGCTTTGCGCTCGCGTCCGCCGCGGCCTTGTTCAGGATCTTTGTGAGCGCCGACTGATTGTTCTCGGACAGCTCGTCAAAGCTACCCCAGCGCGAAAACGCCGCGGGGATGGGATTGTTCTTTATCCATCCGCCATTCGCGAACTGATAGAAGTCGACGCAGGCGTTCGCGGTGCGGTCGAGGTTGGCGGGATCCAGCGGTTGGGTTTGCGGGCGGGCATTTTGCGCGCTCGCCGGCAGTGCGCTGGCAAGAACGATGGAGGCCACGGTTAATGACCTTACAATAGAACGCATTGGCAACCTTGAGTTGTTAGGTGGAGTTGAAAGGTAGGGGCACAACAAATAAATACAAATTCAGGAGGGAAAGGGTTCCAGAAACCAAGACGACACCGAAACACCGAAACACCGAGATTCCTGATTGGAACACCACCCGATGCCTTTGTCACGTGCGCTGTTCGCAGTTCCAATTAAGGGTTTTTTCGGTGACACTCGGTCTTTCGGTGGTTCGGTGTCGTCTTGGTTTTAGCGTTTGGCCGTTCGTTTTCGTTTCCGTTTCGGCTTCATGATCGTCCCGCGACACTTCGGAGACCCGCACTCGCACTTGTAGAACTCTTCATCCTTAGGGTCGTTGGTCCTTTCGTATTTGTAGTCGTACGCTAGCTCGACACCAGGCTGAATGTTTTTCTTCGCGTAGATCCAGATCTTTCCACGCTCGATCACAGCTTCACAGTTCGGATCGCATGAATGGTTTATCAGCCTCGCATCGTTTCCGCCGCGAGCGCCGTCGACAACCGTTTTCTTGTCGAGTGTGAAAAGAAAGGTGTGATGCCGCCCCATGTTCTCCTCGTCGTACCTGCGATCGGCCTCTTCATTCGAGATTCTCTCCCCCGCGTACTCAATAATCCTCTGCCCCGCACGAATTCTTCGCTTCGCAAAAACCCCGCGTCCCTGAATTTTCGATCTCCGAACCTCATACAGGGGATTCGGACTTGTTCCGTTTTTGCCTGCCATGTTTGTCTTTAGGTGCCAGTGGCCGGAAGAATCACTCCTCGGCATTCGCCGAACCCGACCCTTCCCTCCGTTCCTAAAAATCCGCGCATTATCACTTCGTCGCCGTCCTCGAGAAATGCTCGCTTCTCACCCGTCGGCAGTGTTACAGGATCCGCGCCGCGACGCGTGAGCTCGAGGAGGCAACCCATCTCCTCCGCGGACGGTCCGGAAACAGTTCCGCTCGCAATCAAATCTCCAGTCTTCAGGTTGCAGCCATTGCTCGCGTGATGTGTCACGAGCTGCGGCATTGTCCAGTACATCGATCTGAATGGAGCATTGGTTAGCTGCATCGGCTCCATTTTTTCATTTCGCATCCGGTCGGAGCGAATCGATACGACAAGATGCGCATCGATTCCCCCGCGCTCTTCGTTTCGAGGAGCCGAGAGGTAGTCGAGCGGAGCTGGATCATCGGCCGCGCGAGCTCGTGAAGCAACGCGGAAT
>DATLDN010000114.1:0-8979 GCA_035525855.1 Gemmatimonadaceae bacterium | reverse complement strand
GAACGCGCTCCTCATTTCTTTTTTCACGCTGACTGGGATGAGAATTTTCGCGATCAGGACAAATTCGGTCACCTGTTTGGAGGCTTTGAGCTCGCACGACTCGGGTATGCGACGCTGAGAAATGCGTGTATGTCGCCAAGTCACGCGCTTGTATGGAGCGCGGCGTACGCGACCTTGTTTCAGCTTCAAATCGAGATCTATGACGGGCTCTACAAGAAGTACGGATTCTCGTATGCAGATCTGATTGCGAACACGACAGGGATGCTGTTCGCCGTCGAACGCGAAAAGCACCCGGGACTTCGCCCCTTCAAGCTGACGATGTCATATGCACCGAGTGCCGCGATGCGAAACCGTCACAATATTCCGACGGAAATTCGTCCGACACTCGATTACTCAGGGCAGACGTACTGGGTCTCGACTGACGTACATGCGCTTCTTCCCGACAATGCAAAACCATATTGGCCTCGCTTCATTCGCGTCTCGGCCGGCCATTCGATTACCGATTGGCTCGACCCGAATACCGGCGCCAGCATTCGCGCGCAAAGAAAAATTCTTCTTACACTCGATCTCGACGTAGAGCAGCTGCCGGGCGAGAATCATGTGTGGAAAACATTGAAAAGAAATCTCAGCTACGTGCACCTGCCGTCGCCCGCGCTGCAGCTTACTCCAAAGTTCGAGGGTATTGCTTGGTATCGCTGAAGACGCTCGTTCTTTCAGCGCTGCTATTCCCGGCAATCATTCGTGCACAGGCCACACCGTACGTTCCGGTTGACGACATTGCCTACAACTATGTCGACGCTCTCATGGCGCGCGGATACTTACAGGAGCTGTCGGCGCTGGAGCGTCCGTTCACAGCAGGTGCATTGCGCGCGGCCACAGACAGTGGACTCGCGCGCCAGCCGTCGCGCAGAAGTGCGGATTATCTAAACGCACTAAGGTCGAGCCTCGAACGCTACGAGCTTCGGAAGCGCGGAGAATCGGCGACAGACACGCTTCCGTTTCGCGCAAAAGCAACGTTCGACATCTACGGAACTGCACAGACTTCGGCGAGACGCGAGCTGATGCTCGCGGACGTCAACGATGCAATCAAGCCCGGCTCCGCCGGGTATTTCGTTTTTGGGGCGCGAAGTTTAGCGGGCGGAGTTCGCGCGATTCTCGATAATCGATTGAATACCGATCCTGATTTTCATGGTAAGCAGGATCGATCGATCGCTGGCCGAACACAGGACGGTTACGTCAGCGGTCAGTGGAAGTACGCGCACGTGTCTTTCGGTAGAGTGGCTCGCAACTGGGGTCCGATGTCGCTGGAAGGTTTGCAGCTCAGTCCGGCACCCTACACCTACGATCATTTGTACGCGCGTTTCGGGACCGATCGTCTTAATGTCTCGACCGTCATTGCGAAGCTCGAGAACCTGGTCGTCAACGATGATGGTGATCAGGCTGCACGATTTTTTTCCGTGCATCGTCTCTCGTACAAGCACGGCCGTTACGAAGGCGCGCTCAGTGAGGGAGTGATTTACAGTGGGGTTGGACGAAACTACGAGATGAGTCTCATTAATCCGTTCAACGTTTACGCATTGAGCTGGCGGGATGAGCAGCTGGACGGAAATCTGAGCATGGGATTCGAGAATTCGTGGCGCGCAGGAAAGTTCGGAACGTGGGGTGCCCACATTTTTCTTGATGATCTTCAAATCGATAAATGCGACACGACCTGCAAGGAGCCCGGATCTTACGGGCTGACCTTTACGGCTGACGGTTTGCCGCTCACGGGGGAGCAGCGATGGTTTGCGAGCTACACACGAGTATCCAATCTCGCGTATCACACGCCGAATCCGGCGGAGCGCTACTCGATTCGAGAAATTGGATTGGGCCGTCCGTACAGTGATTATGACGAGGTACGCCTCGGTGCCGATCTCGCGATTCTCGCGCGTACTCCGTTAAAACTTTATGTAGCGCACCGTCGTCAGGGTGAAGGCGATTATCGCGCGCCCTTTCCGCCTGTCTCAAGCTATGACACCACTCCGATTTTTCTGACTGGAACTGTTTGGACAGTAAATAGAATCGGGTTGAGCGGCGCATCGATCGTGACTCGCGACCTTCAGATCGTCGGGGACGCGGGAATCAACAACGTCAAGAACCGAAACAACATTGTCGGGAAGAACATCACGGCTTTCGAGGGACGGGTAAAGATTATCTGGGTACCTCGCTGGTTGATTACATTCGAATGAGTCAGAACGGGCCCTTAGCTCAGCCGGTCAGAGCAGCGGACTCATAATCCGACGGTCGCAGGTTCGAACCCTGCAGGGCCCATCCACTCCACTTCAGGGCACATTGCGCAAACGCGGGTGTAGTCAGAGGTTGCGCCCTTTCTGGCTCCTCCGCCTCCGGTTACCTTTCGGATTGGCTTCGTTTGGGGCTGGCACCGAGAAGGTTCCGCCATGCAACACGGTTTAGCCATATCGGTCGCGTAGCTCAGCTGGTTAGAGCGCTGGTCTCACATACCAGAGGTCCGGGGTTCGAGTCCCTGCGCGACCATGCATGGATGCACCCGGCTCAGAAATCTCTTCTTCAAATCATTTCTATCTGATGACATCTAATCGACTGCGGTTGCTCGTTTGCTCCGCAATTGTTTTCCTCGCGCCTGCGCTGGTTGCGGCGCAGACTCCAACCGATGCTCAGCGAATGCTGGATAACAATCCGGCACTCCTTCAACAGCTCCGACAGCGTATTCTTTCCAGCGGGTTGACCCCCGAACAGGTTCGTGCGCGCCTGCGCGCCGAGGGATACCCCGAGTCCTTGCTCGATGCTTATCTGCCCGGTGGAAATACCGGGGCGGATGTTGTGACGCCGGGCACACAGGATGACGTGTTCAATGCCATCAGCCAGCTCGGCATCGTGGACACCGTAGAGGCAGCCGCCCTGCGCTGCGCAAATCAGCCGCGGTTCGATTCAACGATCGTCACAAACGATACAAGTCAGGCCGCGAATAATGCGCGCGCGATGCGAGCAAAAATAGCCGCGCAGTGCCGGGCTCGGCTCGATTCGCTCAACCGCGTAGTTTCGCCGGCAGATAGTGCGCGCTTGAAAGCAATTGCCGACAGCGGATTCACGATCTTCGGCTTGGCGATGTTTCGTCAGCCGTCGTCGCTGTTCGATCCGAATCTCAACGGTCCTGTCGACGCGAATTATCGCCTTGGCCCGGGCGACAGACTGGTTCTCATCCTCACCGGTGACGTTTCGCAATCGTACACACTCGATGTTACGCGCGAAGGATTCATCGTCGTTCCGCAGGCCGGTCAGATATACGTAAACAATCTCACGCTCGCGCAACTCGAAGACGTTCTCTACACGAGGCTCGGCCGCGTCTACTCCGGCGTCCGCCGCGGGCCCGGCGCGACCACTCGCTTTTCAGTCAGTCCGGCGCGACTTCGCAGCAATCAGGTAATGGTTGTTGGTGATGTTGTGAGCCCGGGGAGCTACAGAATTTCTAGCGCCGGTACTGCACTCACTGCGTTGTATGCAGCGCGCGGTCCCTCGGACAACGGCTCGCTACGCAACATTCAAATCAAGCGCGCGGGAAAAACTGTCGATGTGCTCGACGTCTACGATTATCTGATCGGCGGCGACGCTTCGCACGATGTTCGCTTGTTGAACGGGGATATTGTGTTCGTACCGGTTCACCTCAACCATGTGCGCATTGTCGGCGAAGTAACCCGCCCCGCAACGTACGAGCTGAGAAAGGACGAGACGCTTGCCGACGCAATTCGATTTGCTGGCGGGTTTACGCCATCTGCGGCGCGGCAGCGTGTACAGATCGAAAGAATTCAGTCCCCGAATCAGCGCGCTGAGGGCGGTCGTGATCGAATCACGATCGACGTTTCGTCTGCTTCTCTCGCAAGTGAAGCGGGCGGACCGAACGTGCCACTGCTTCCTGGTGACGTCGTTCGTGTCTTCAAGATCACTGACAGAATTCGCAATCGCGTCACGATTGCCGGCAACGTCTGGCAACCAGGTACGATTGGACTCACACCGGGAATGACGATCGCACAGGCGCTCCACGCCGCAGGCGGTGTGAAGCCGGACACATACCTTGGCCAGCTGCTCATTTCACGGCTGAATTCCGATTCCACCCGTGTGCAGCTGCACGCTTCGCTCGCTGATACGTTGGGAAGAGTAATTGGAGATCTCCCACTTCGCGAAGACGATCAGATCCGCGTTTACTCAGTGTCCGAGTTCAGACCGACACGCTTCGTCGCAATCACCGGTGCAGTTCAGAACAGCGGACAGGTTCCTTATCGCGAAGGGATGACCGTTCGCGATCTTATTCTTCAAGCCGGCGGACTGCAGCAGAGCGCGGATTTGCGTGAAGCGGAAATCGCACGGTTGCCCGCCAATCGCGTCAACGGAGCAACTGCAGTCACATCAAGAGTGCCCCTCGACTCGAGCTACATATTCGAGCGCGGACCCGACGGGAAATATTTCGGACCACCGGGACTTCCGGCGGCGAGAGGGTCAATGCCCGAAGTTGCGCTCCGGCCCTACGACAACGTCCTGATTTTCCGTCAGCCCAACTGGGAGCTCCAGCGAACCGCAGTAGTGTCCGGTGAAGTTGTCAGACCCGGGACTTATTCATTGACCACGAAAACTGAAAAACTTTCCGATCTCATCAGGCGCGCTGGTGGTCTTACACCTGAAGCATATGCTGACGGCGTGACCTTCTACCGCGCAAAAGATCAGGTCGGAAGAATTGGCATTGCACTGCCGGAAATTCTTCGTCATCCGAATTCGCGCGACAATCTTCAGCTACAGGATGGCGATTCGATTTTCATTCCGCGCTTCAATGCTGTCGTAAACGTGAAGGGCGCAGTGAACTCTCCAGTCGCGGTGACCTACGTGCCGGGGCGTTCACTGGAGTACTACGTGCGCGCCGCCGGCGGCATCACACGAAAGGGTGATCTTCGGTACGCGTACGTGACGCAGCCGAATGGAAAGGTCGAGGCCACGTCCGGAAAGTTTATTTTTAAGAGTGATCCGCACCCGCGACCGGGAAGCACCGTGTACGTGCCGGAGAAAGATCCGAACGAGCGGCCCACTCCGTTCATTCAAACCGTTGGAACGCTCGCTCAGGCTGCGGCCGCAGTACTTACTTTGGCCATCGCCCTAAAGCGGTAGCGTGCACATCGCCGAGCAGGAACCTGCCAGCGACCATCTCACGTTCACGAGGTGGGTCGCTGGCATTTTGCTTCGGTGGAGAATGGTCGTTGCTGCTGCAATCGGCGCGGTACTGCTTGGGCTCGTAGCGACGCTGATCGTCCCGCCCGTTTATCGCGCTGAAGCGTCATTTGTCGCCAACAGCTCGAGCGGCGCGAAGCTTCAGGGAGGAAGTGGCGGTGGCGCCCTTGGAGGGCTCCTCCAGCAATTCGGAGGAAGCATGGGAGGCGATCCTTCGGAGTCGCCAAACTTCTATGTCGAGCTGCTGACAAGCCGCGAGCTGCTGACTCGCCTGCTCGATTCGAAATTTCCGAATCCGCGCACGGCCAATCTGCGAGATAGCGCAACTCTACTCGATATTCTCAAGATCAAGAAACCCGATCGCGCAGCGCAGCTCGAGACTGCGGTTAAGAGTCTTAGCAAAGCAATTGCCCCCGGTATCGATGCGAAAACAAATCTCGTGTGGTTTTCCGTTGATGAGCAGTGGCCTGAGCTCAGTGCGCAGGTAGCAAACCGATTGATCGATCTCGTAAGCAGCTTCAATCGAGAAAAGCGAATGTCGAGCGCGAAGGCGAAGCGCGAGTTTCTCCAGATGCGCCACGACAGTGCACGCACGGCATTACGTGACGCGGAAGAAAGACAGCGCTTGTTCCTCGAGCAGAACCGCGGGCTGATCATGGCCCCCAGCCTCAAGTTCGAGGAGCAGCGTCTTACGCGCGATGTGGATCTTGCGAATGATCTTTACATCAACCTCGACAAGCAGCTCGAAGTAGCGCGTATCGATGAGATCAATGACGCCGCACTGATTACCGTGATCGATTCTGCCGTAGTGCCGCGCAAAGCGCGGTGGCCTCGCTACGGTGTGATGGTGTTCACTGCCCTCATCCTTGGAACGCTCGCTGGCCTAACTCTCGCGGGCAGCGCAGCAGTGATGGCAGATTGGCGAGAGCGCAATCCCGATTCGTGGAATGATTTCCGCTCCGCTCGTGCGACAATGCGCCGTGAGTTCGCTGCGATGCTCGGCTTTAAAAGAAAGAACCTTGTTACTCCGACGCCCGCATCGGTGTCGTCTCCTCCTGAAGAACGCATAGCGCGCGCACAGCGGCCAGTTGCCTGAAGTTCCAACCTTCGGCGTTGTAGTTATCAACTGGAACAACGCCGACGAAACGATGCGATGCGTCGAGAATCTCGACAGCACTGATCCATCTCCCGATCACGTCATCATCGTCGACAATGGCTCGGAGGATGATTCGATCGACCGCCTCGAGGCATGGGCGGATGAACATTGGCTTTGGCGAGTAGGCCAGAGCGATCCGAACGCAGTTCCCTGGCTGGTAATCGCGCGCGCAGGAACTAATCGCGGATTTGCAGGGGGCACTAACGTCGGACTTCGCTATCTAGTTCAACGCACGTCGGTGTCGCACTTCCTTCTGTTGAACAACGACGCTTCGCTTGCCGCTGATTTCTTCAAGGAGATTTCACGCGTGACCGAGCGACAGCCGAACGCCGGGTTAATTACCGGGACAATTTTCGAGGACCCCGACCGCGCTCGTGTCTGGTATGCAGGCGGCGTCGAGAACTCACTGCGGGCTTTGATGCAGCACAAGCACGAGATTCCTCACTCTGATGTTCCAGTGCCGACAGAATTCATCAGCGGATGTGCGATGGTCGTCTCGCGCGAAGTTGTAGAGAAAATCGGGCTGCTCGCAGAATGCTATTTCCCGGCATATTGGGAGGATGGAGAATATTCTTACCGCGCGCGCAAAGCGGGATTTCCAGTTCTTTACGCGCCGAAAGCGATCGCATATCACAAGGTTGGCGCAACTGTAAACGGAACGGCCCAGCCGCTCGATCTCGATCACACTAAGAATCGTCTTCGCGTGTTTTTTGTCCGCCGAAATTATCGCGGGCTCAAGAAAGGAGCCGCACTCGGCTACCTCGCGGTTACGAAGCCGGGTCGCGCTTTGCTCGAGACTCTGAAGGGCCATCCGAAGCAGGGGTGGGCAATTCTCAGCGGGACTTTCTCCGGGTTTGTAAGCCCGGACGCGCGCCGGTAATCTCATGGCCGGAGCACTCGTGCTCCTCAGCGCGTACAACGGCGCGCGCTACATCGCGGAGCAAATCGAAAGTATTCGATCGCAGAGCTACAGGAACTGGCAGCTCGTTATTCGCGACGACGGGTCGACAGATGACACTCCCGGAATAATCGACCAATTCTGTGGTCGCGACAAACGAATCACGCAGCTGTCGCACAGCGAGCCAAACGTAGGACCGGCCGCCAGCTTTGCAAAACTTCTCTCGCATGCGTACGGGACGGGCGTGCAGTACGTCTTCCTCTCCGACCAGGATGACGTATGGCTGCCCGAAAAGATGGAGCAGCAGCTAACGCTTCTGTCGACAGTCGAGCGCGGCGGAACGCGGAGAGTGCTGGTGCATAGCGATCTCGTGGTTGTAGACGAGAAATTAAGAAAACTCCATGAGTCGTTCAGCGCGTTTCAGCGCTCGTCGTACAATGCGAACGATCCACTCAGCACTTTGCTGATTCACAATGCCGTGGTGGGGTGCACAATTGCGATGAATCGCCCACTGCTCGAGTTTTCGCTTCCCTTGCCCGAGTCGTCACCACATGACTGGTGGCTCGCGCTCTGTTCCGCGGCAAGCGGATACATCGTCCGGACGACACAGCGTACTGTGCTGTATCGACAGCATTCCGCGAATGTCGTTGGAGTCACTGAGCCGCGGCGCGCGTTCTTCAAGCGATTGCTTCTGCATCCTTTCTCGTTCACGTCCTCGAGCATTCGGAGCTTCAGAGGGGGCGTGCAACAGGCTCAGTACCTTGCGTCCCGCATACGAGAGCGTGGCGTTGCTGATCCGCGTGTGCTCGAACGTGTTGAAGAGTATTGTGAAGCCTTCGACGAAGACGCATCGCCGATCGAGAGGCTGCGCTCGCTCGCGAGCTCTGAAGCGCGGCCGCAGCGATTGACGTCAAAGGTGGTGATGACACTGTTGTCGGCGGGGTACCCGTGGGTGAAGAAGGTCGCCCTCCGGCGATAGAGAAACCCGTTGGGTTATGTGTCAATAGTTCTCGGCGTTCGGCTTTCGAGTTAGGAGTGTTCAGTAGAACCCAACACTCAAAACGCGCTAGCCGATCGCCGAGAACTATTGACACATAACCCAACGGGTTTCAATCAAGCGATCTGAATCGCCACCTCGCCGGCATCGATTCGCTCCCCCGATGGCGATCGAAGCAACCGGTGCGTTGCCCAAAATAAAAGCAGCGCATCAAACGCAACGCGAATGCTCCACGCCGTTGCCGCTCCGACAATCCCATACCGGCTCACCAGCCACCACGCGAGCGGCAAATGAATGCACAGCTCGAGCACGTGAAATTTCGCACTGATGTCCGGCCGCCCGATCGCTGACAGATAAGTAGACGGCACGAACGCAGCCGCATTGAACAACAAACCGATTGCAAGAATCCGCGTCGCATTACCCGCAGCCGCTGCGACTTGAGCACCAAGCCAGAGGTCGAGCAACCCAGGCGCAAACAGTACAAGAAGAATGATTGGGCCGCCCACAAGCGCGATCGTGATTCCAACGGCGCGACGGAACAATGGACGCAGCGCCTCGTGCCGGGCAGTGCCGTGAAGCGCGCTGATTTGTGGGAACATCGCGCGCGCCAGACTCCCGGGAATCATCAGCAGGCGCATCACTGCAGCGAACGGTGCGGCGTAAAGACCAACTGCTGAAATTCCTTTGAGCCCGCTG
>DATLDN010000111.1:0-4026 GCA_035525855.1 Gemmatimonadaceae bacterium | reverse complement strand
GCGTACGAATCGGGAACGACTGCGGAATTCAACAACTGCTTTGCACCCGCGTGGGGAAGACATCGCGCGCGCATTCATCCAGCGCCGGGGAATCACGAGTACGAATCGTCGACAACCGCGGCGCCTTACTTCGCTTACTTCGGTGACGCAGCTGGTCCTGCAGCCAGGGGATACTATTCGTTCAATGTTGGAGCGTGGCACATCATTTCGCTCAACAGCAACGTGTCCGCTAACGCAGGTTCGGCGCAGGAGCAGTGGCTGCGAGCGGATCTCGCAGCAAATACAGCAAAGTGCACTTTAGCGTTCTGGCATCATGCGCTATTCAGCTCGGGGCTTCATGGCAGTGATCCAACAATGCGCGATATCTGGAATGCTCTCTACGATGCGGGAGCTGATGTCGTGATCTCAGGCCACGATCACGATTACGAGCGCTTCGCTCCACAAACCGCAAATGGAGTAGCAGACTCTGATCGCGGCATTCGCGAATTTGTTGTGGGCATCGGAGGGCGCTCGCTTTATCCGATAATTTTTGTTCGGCCGAACAGCGAAAAACGATTGACGACGATCTTCGGCATTCTCAAGCTTTCGCTAGGCCCGACTGATTATCAGTGGACCTTGATACCTGCGGGTGGTGGCCCCGCGACAGATTCAGGGAGCGGCAGCTGTCACTGAGCAAGGTTTATCTACGCGAACGCGGGCTCGTTCCCGTCCACCGCTTGAAGGCGCGCGAAAAAGCCGCAGGGTCGGAGAAGCCAAGGAGATAAGAAATCTCTTTCAGCGGACGTCGCTTATCCTTGATGTAATCCAGAGCGAGCTTGTGGCGCAGCTCATCGAGAACTTCTTCGAATGTCACGCCTTCCGCTTTCAACTTTCGAAACAGGGTCTGCCTGCTGACGCTGAGTTTCCTTGCGATCGTTTCCATGTTGACTTCGCCGCTCTTCAGCACCGGCGTCAACAAACTCTCGACGCGAGCGCGAGTGGATTTCGAATCCTCGAGATCCTGGAGCATCGACTCTGCATGCACACTCAATCTCTCGAGAGCTTCCCGCGACGCTGGCGGCGGCCGGCGAATCATGAATCCGTCGTCGGGCATCACTATCGCATTTTTGTTGCTATCGAAAAAAACGGGTGCCTTGAAGATCCGATCGTACTCCGCACTGTAAGACGGAGCTGAATGCGTTACGTGAATTTCCCGCACGAAGGACTTTGCAGCGAACATCCGTCGCCCTGTGCTCGCCACGCGAGCAAACATCGATTCAGTCAGCTCCGGAAAATCGTTCGGATTCTTACGACGATCGATGATCCACATCTGACCACCGCGACGCTCCAAACCAAGCCGGTCGCCGTCCGAATCCACTTCAACAGTCAGCGCCGAATAGTGATTCATCAGCGCAATGCATTGATCCATCGTGAGCTCGGGTCCGCCAAGCTGAGACGTAAACGTCAGCTCGGAGGGATCGACGTGCTCCCCAAAATGAAGCGCGAGCGCGGGATCCTTGCACAGGTCCTGGCCCGCGCGCATGAGCGCTACATAACTCGCAAACGGAACTCGATTGTCATTGTTTTGAAGCGTGACCAGATCGATTCCCGATCTTTCAGCCAATGCCCACGTGGAAGCCCCACGCGATACGGCGAACTCCATCAGAACTCGAACGGCGTTTGCAGAAACAGTAAGGGTTCGTGCGACGCCAGATTGCTTCATGCTGCTTAAAGTAGCGAGGCGAGTGGCGGCTGACACTATTCAACCCGCCTAGTAAATTGTCGTTCACACCTAAAACAATCAGCTATCAAGAGATGACTCGACACGCCAACATCCTCGAAACTATCGGAAACACTCCGACTGTAAAAATCAACAAGCTCGCGCCCTCCGGCATCGACCTTTACGTGAAGATCGAAGCATTCAATCCCGGTGGATCGGTAAAGGATCGTCTCGCACTGGGCGTCATCGAGGCAGCTGAAAAAAATGGCGAGCTGAAGCCAGGCCAGACAATCGTCGAGGCATCGAGCGGGAATACGGGAATCGGATTGGCGATGGTCTGCGCGGCAAAGGGATACCCACTCGTTGTTACGATGGCAGAATCATTCAGCATCGAGCGACGGCGTCTCATGCGATTCCTCGGCGCGAAAGTAATTCTCACTCCGCCCCCCGCGGGCGGAACCGGGATGGTGCAGAAAGCTGTCGAGCTGGCCGAGAAGCATGGGTGGTTCATGACGCGTCAGTTCGAGAATGAAGCGAATGCCGACATGCACTCACGCACAACGGCAACAGAAATTCTCAACGATTTCAAAGGTGAGCGTCTGGATTATTTCGTAACCGGATTCGGAACCGGCGGAACGGTGAAGGGAGTTGGGCGTGTTCTCAGGAAAGAGCGGCCTGAGACAAAGATCATTTTGTCCGAGCCGGCCGATGCTCCGATGGTGACGAGCGGCACAAAACAGGAACGAAATGCGGACGGTGCGCCAGCGTCGCGACATCCCTCGTGGAAACCGCATCCAATTCAGGGATGGAGCCCGGATTTCATTCCGAAGCTCACGGGTGATGCGGTGGATGCAGGACTTGTCGATCGCGTCATCACGGTGTCCGGACCGGATGCTATGAAGTGGAGCCGCGAGCTCGCGCAGAAAGAAGGAATTCTTGTTGGCACTTCAGCGGGAGCATCGTTTGCTGCCGCACTCGAGGTTTCCAGGGACGCGGAAAAAGGATCGGTAATTCTTTGCATGCTTCCCGATACCGGCGAGCGTTATCTGAGCACGCCACTGTTCGCGGATATTACTCCGGAAATGAACGAGGAAGAGCAAAAAATTTCAAACTCGACGCCGACGTTTGCTAATCCTGCGTGACGTCCGCGAAGCGGACCTGCCTGTGTTCTTCGTTCAGCAACAGGATGCGGAAGCGCAACGCCAAGTTGCGTTTTCGCCACGACCGCCAGACGATCGTGCTGCATTCGACACACACTGGGAAGCGCTTCTCAAGAATGACCAGTGTGTGAAGCAAACAATCGAAGTGGACGGCGAGGTTGCGGGAAATATCGGCTGCTTTCTGCATGAGGGCAGTTGGGAGGTGGGCTATTGGCTCGGCAAATCGTACTGGGGCCGCGGCATCGGGACGGAGGCGCTCACGAAATTTCTTGCTACCATTCCAATGCGCCCGATTCGCGCTGGCGTAGCTAAAGACAACATTGCTTCGCGACGAGTCCTCGAGAAAGCGGGTTTTCGAATGATCGGTGAGGCGAGCGGCTACTCTCCTTTCCGCGCCTGCATGGTCGACGAGCTGATTTACGAGCTGACCGAGGACCATTGTTGAATCGCCTGGTATCGCGTACTTCATTAGTACTGTACGCATTCGGCTTTTTCGCGGCGATGCCGGTTGTCACCGCATCGCAAACGCCGCGAACACAAATTGTCATGCTCGGGACGGGAACTCCAATTCCTGATCCTGAACGTGCGGGGCAGGCGGTGGTGATCGTGGTCGATTCCGTCGCGTATCTCTTCGACGCAGGTGCTGGGGTGGGTCGCCGGGCAGCAGCAGCGGGGCAGCATGGTGTCAAAGCATTCGCGTCACGCACACCAAACGGGCAACCCGCGCCGCGATTCGATCGCGTGTTCCTCACCCACCTTCACTCAGATCACACGCTCGGCCTCGCCGATGCCATCTTCACTCCATGGATTCAGGGAAGGGAAACACCGCTCGACATCTACGGTCCGCCGGGAACGCAACGTCTGGTGAACGGAATTCTCGATGGCAACAGTGAAGACATTGCCGAGAGGCTTCACTCGTCCGGAGGTCCGCCGGCGAATGGATGGCATGCGGTCGTTCACGAAATAAATACGGGAGAAGTTTTCCGCGATTCGAGAATCACCGTGACCGCCTTCATGGTTCCGCATGCCGACTGGAAGTACGCATTTGGATATCGCATCGAGACACCAGATGGCGTCATCGTAATGAGCGGCGATACCCGGCCCAGTCCCGCAATTGCAAGCGAGTGTCACGCGTGTGACGTATTGATTCACGAAGTTTATTCTGAT
>DATLDN010000084.1:0-15324 GCA_035525855.1 Gemmatimonadaceae bacterium | reverse complement strand
GAGCGGTAACGTTTTTCGATCCCGCTGCCTTCGATGATATCTGCCCGGATCGGATTTGGCCGGTCGAGCACGATGAATGGGACACCGGCGCGGTGCGCAGCTTCGGCCGCGAGCGTCATTGTCCACACGTAGGTGTAACCGCGCGCGCCGACATCCTGAATGTCGTAAAGAAGGACGTCGATTTTCTCCAGCATGTCGCGGGTTGGCGCGAGAGTCTTACCATACAGCGAGTAGATCGGAACGCCGGTCTTTTTGTCGACACTCGACGCGATTCTGGCGCCACCCTCTGCCGTTCCACGAATGCCATGCTCAGGTGAGAACAACGCAACGAGTCGAACACCGGGTGCATCATGTAGCAGGTCGATGCTACTTCTGCCGCGCTCATCGCGTCCGGTGTGATTCGTAATCAGGCCAACGCGTTTCCCCAGCACGAGATGTACGGAATCAGTCAGTAGAACCGAAATTCCCGGGGAAACCCCTGCGGACGGCGCAAGGGGGTTAACGAAAGCCAATGTGGTTGCAGCCACCAACGCATACTTTATTATCTGCATTGAAACCCTGAATCGAGATGTCGAATGCTGAACTGCCGTCAAACCTATCCGCTCGTCGCAACTTTTATCACGATTGCCACATCGCTTGGGGCGCAGTCGAACGCTTGCCTCGCAAAACTGCAACCGAATGTCTTCACGCGAGTGCCCGTTCTCATCGATACAAACGCAGATGAGTCCGCGGCAGCAATTCTACCCGCGGCCGACATTCTCACTCAAATACTCACCGAGCGAATACGGAAACGAGCGGGTGCGGAAACAGGTCCTCTTGCCGCGGGCGATTCTCTGGTTTCGTGGCACCAGCTCGGCGGATCTGTAATTGTTACCACAAAGCGGGACGGAACGTTCACCTGGAAGAACGATACGACAGTCTCTGCTGACTTCATGGGGACGAAGGGTCTGGATGTCCTGACTCGCGCGTTGACGGAAGCATCCGCGGGAGGCGATCGCGTATTCTGGCCGGAGAGCGCGAAGCAGGATTCGCTGTCGTTTGCGCTTTCTTTCGTAACACCTGGTGTGCGTGACAATGGGAAACTCGATCCTCTCAAGGTCCGGGTAGCGAACCCTGTGTTCACGTTGATGATCCCGTGGTTCAAGGCAGCTGAAATGTCGGAAAAACCACGGATCGATTATCCGATCAGGCCGCAGTCAGGCTCGGCCGAAGGAAAGGTCGTTCTCGATTTCGTCGTTGACTCGCTCGGCCATATCGATCCGGCGAGTGTGAAGGAAGTTGCACCGTCGAAGAAGCCAATCGGAGAAGACGGGGCGTATTACCAGCGATTTCTCGCGTCGACCATCCGCGGCGTTCCGTCAGGCAAATACAAACCAGCGACAATTGGCGGGTGTCCCATTAATCAACAGGTGCGCCAATCATTCGATTTCAAGCTGGCGCAACAATGAGGTCCGTCAAATGACAGGCGTATCAACGGAAACTGCGGCGGCCACAAAGAAGCCGCCTCGTCCTTCGGATAGTGAAGTCGACATATACGGACTCACTCATCCCGGAAAGGTGAGACCGAACAACGAGGATCATTTTCTCGTTTGCGCGCTCCAACGTCGCACGGAAGTGTACTGCACGAGCTTACCAAATCCTGCGAGCCTTGGTGGAAACGGTCGCATAGCGGTGCTCGGTATGGTCGCCGACGGAGTTGGCGGCGCAGTTGCCGGCGAAGAGGCGAGCCGGCTCGCCCTCGAGGGTGTCACCCGATACGTGTCGCAAGCGTTGCGCTGTTACTACTCGGCGGATCCGTCAGACGATTTCGAATTCATTCACACGTTGGAAGACGCTGCATTGAAAGTGCACAACGAGCTCGCTGAAATGACGCAGGAGCACACCGAGCTTCGCGGGATGGCAACTACTCTGACGCTTTGGCTTGGAGTATGGCCGAACGCGTACCTGCTTCAGGTGGGTGACAGCCGCTGCTACACATTGAAGGACGGAGAGTTGATCCAACTTTCGCGCGATCAGACGATGGCTGAAGAGCTCGTCGATCAAGGTGTGTTCTCGCGCGCTGATGCAAAGAACACGAAATGGGCGAACATACTATCGAGCGCGATCGGTGGACCGCAGGCCGCGCCTGTCGTTCGAAAATTCCAGCAGGAGTGGGGACAAATTGGAGTGATGTGCAGCGACGGTCTGACTCGCCATGTTTCCGATGACCAGATCCGCGATCGCTTACTCACTACAAAAACTTCAAAAGAAGCTTGTGAAGTTTTGCTGCAAGATGCGCTCGACGCGGGCGGCCTCGACAACATCACGATCATCGTCGGAAGAACAGCGACCGCGCCGACAACAACGCCTGCTTAAGTGGGCTGAACCTCTACGCCATCGTCGAGGGAGTCCCAGCCCAGCGTTTGCGCGCGACTCTCGACGTAACGGATCAACGTCATAAGACGCTGCGTCTCGAGGGGCAGCTCGAGCTCGGCCAGAGTCACACGTTGCACACGATGCGGCAGCGGCTGTGAGACTGCATCCTCACCATGAAAGACGACGAATGCGCCGCGTTGAGCGAGCGGGATTCTCAACGTCATTCGAGTTTCGTCGATTGATCCCCGCTCGACCAGAACCACCATTGGTCGGACATCACCCACTGCTTCGAGCGAATCGGCGAGGTTCCCCGAAAAGAAAACCTGATGGCCTCTCGCGTTGAGACTTTGCGATACGCCTTCGATCAGCGCGCTGTCAGTCCCGACAATTAGTACTGACGTCATAGTGGAAAAACGAACCTGCGAAAATTGCGCCGAAAAACGCAATTGTTTTCCGTGGCATACGATTTGGGACGCGACAATCTGCTTCTCCTTCGTTACAGCAGTCTAAGCACCGCACCTTGAATAAAACCGATCAGGAAATATGCGAGGATCGGAGTGACGTCGATCATTCCGAGATTTGGAATTACTTGTCGCAACGGTTTCAGAATCGGTTCGCTAACAGCGTACGACCAGCGAATCCATTTTGAATACGGTGATATCGGCAGCCATGAGCTAACGACGCGAACAAGTAATGCGATTCTCAGGAAATCAAACAGCCATGAGACGATCAGTCTGAGAATTCCACGCGGGCCGCCTTGAACGGCAAACATCAGCCCGTAAATCTCTGCGCGAAGAAAATCGAGCAGGCTGATTACCAGAATTCCGCCGATGACGACGGCAGCGAATGCCCACAACGGCGCACTCGCTGGATTTCCACCGGCATTGACCACGCGGCGCTCGATCGGAGCGATCATCGGATCGATTTTCGACCGCGCAAAGCGCGCGGCACCTCCAAAGACATTGACGCGCCGCGTGCGCACTGCCCAGTCGAGTAGACAGAACAGTGCGAGCACGGCGGCGAGTAGCAGAACAACAATACGGATAAGCCCGAGTGCCGTATCGAGCGCTCCGACAACCGGATTCACTGAGCGAGTGTCGGACGGAAGTTCAGAGTCTTAACAAGAAATGCGAACTTGTCGGCCGCTTCTTCGATCTGTTTAGCTGTAGGCTTTCCTGCGCCGTGACCTGCCTTCGTCTCGATACGAATCAAGACTGGAGCCGGGCCTGCCTGAGCTGCCTGCAGCGCTGCTGCGAATTTGAAGGAATGACCAGGCACGACACGATCATCGTGATCTGCGGTTGTAATCAAGGTCGGCGGATACTTAGTGCCGGGCTTGATGTTGTGATATGGCGAATATGCGCGCAGAACTGCGAACTGTTTTGAATCGTCCGGCGATCCATAATCAGAAGTCCACGCCCACCCGATGGTGAATTTGTTGAATCGGAGCATGTCCATCACTCCGACGGCGGGAAGTGTCGCGCCAAACAAGTCGGGTCGCTGAGTCATCACTGCACCAACAAGCAGACCACCATTCGACCCGCCTGAAATCGCGAGCTTTGGCGTAGACGTGTACTTCTCGCGAATCAAATATTCAGCGGCGGCGATGAAATCGTCGAAGACATTTTGTTTCTTGTCGAGCATTCCCGCTTCGTGCCACTCCTTTCCGTATTCTCCACCACCGCGAAGGTTTGCTACCGCGTAAATACCACCCATCTCGAGCCACGCAAGATTTGCCGACGAAAATCCCGGCGTCTGCGAGACGTTGAATCCGCCGTACGCATAAAGAATTGTCGGGTTACTCCCGTTGCGCGGAAGTCCCTTCTTTGCTGTGATGAACATCGGGATACGTGTGCCGTCTTTGCTTGTATAGAAAACCTGAGTCGTTTCGAACTGCGAGAAATCGACGGGGAGCCTTGGAGTGGCGTACGCCTGATTGACATCACGCTTGAGGTCGTAGCGATACACGGTAGTCGGGGAGAGATACGACGAAAATTGATAGAACATTTCGTCGTCACCCGGTTTGCCCGTGATCGTATTTACACTTCCAATTCCCGGAAGCTTGAGCTCTCCGAGATACGGATATCCGAACCCGCCGCGACGGTCGGAGCGGAGAGTATCCGCAGGAGCACCTGGCGGGGTGCGATCAGCTGCTGTCCCGCGCTGCGCACCTTGCCCCATTACTCGGCGCAGATCCCCACGGTCTTCCGGAAGCCCAAAAAAGCGAACCGACGCATGCGCGTCCTGTAGATACGACGCGACGAGCCGATGCCCAATTATTTTCACGCTCGTCAATGCATCTTTTGCTTCCGGGACAACAGTTCGCCAGCGGTTCTGCTGCTCATTGTTAATGTCGATCGAGACGACCCGTCCCTTCGGCGCGGTGAGATCGGTTCGAACAATGAACGCATCCCCGATGTTGCCGACAAAGTCATATGTGGCATCGAGGCGATCGATCAGTTTGACAACCGGATTGTTCAGCTGAGGCTTCTTTGGATTGTCGCCGAGGAAAAGGTAGTAGAGCCGGGTGCGCTCGTCGGTGCCCTGAAAAACCGTAATGACTGCAAACTTCCCATCATTAGATACGGTCGCATCGAAGAGCCAGTCAGGTTGATCCTTTCGATCGTATATCAGCTCGTCAGATGTCTGTGGCTTGCCTACTCTATGGTAGTAGATGTGTTGATTGCGATTGACGTTCGTCAGGTTGTTTCCGGATTTCGGCTCGTCGTAACGCTCGTAGAAAAATCCTTTGTTGTCCTTCGTCCAGGATATTCCGGAGAACTTCACCCACTTGAGAACATCCGACAGGTCGCGTCCGTTGTCGACACTCCGAACATGAATTTCCTGCCAATCCGATCCACTCGCTGATGTCGCATACGCGAGCAAGTGACCGTCTGGTGAGGGCTCGCTGGCGCTCAGTGCAACTGTCCCGTCACTCGAGAGCTTGTTCGGATCGAGAAGAACATGCCATGGGCCATCGCGGTCTCGGACATATAGCACCGACTGATTTTGGAGTCCCGTGTTCTGGAACTGGAAGTAGCGGCTACCGGCTTTTTCCGGCGCATTGAATCGCGCGTAGTTCCACAGCTGGGTGAGTCGATTGCGGATCGCCGTGCGCTCGGGAATCGAGCTCAGGTACGAGAAGGTGACGGCATTCTCCGCTTCGACCCACGCTTTTGTCTCGGGAGAATCCGTATCCTCGAGCCATCGATACGGATCGGCGATCTTCACGCCATGATAGTCGTCGACCTGTGTTCCTTTCGCGGCGACGGGATACTTGAGAGTAGGGGACGGCGATTGCGCGCGCGCCGCAAACGGAATGATGAGCGCGAGGAGCGCAGCTTTTTGAATCGGACGAGTCATTAGCACTGGCAGCTTTGGTTTGAGTAGGTGAATCTACGACTAATGAAGCGAATGGTTCCAGCAGGTGCCATCGACCTGTTCAAGAAGACGTTCGGGAGGGATCCGGAAGTTGTTGCTTCGGCCCCCGGCAGAGTGAATCTCATCGGAGAACACCTCGATTACAACGGCGGACAGGTCCTGCCGATGGCGATCGAGATGAGAACAACGGTCGCGCTGGCCCGCACTGATCAGCCGTTGAGCCGAAGCGTTTCTACTACAGAGAACACCGCGGGGGCTTTCGACATTCGAAACCCGTCACGCTCCGGCAGCTGGTGGGATTATATCGCTGGCGTTGCTCGCGAGATGCCAGTCGATCTTCCGCAGGTGGAAATAGCGGTTTCGAGCGACGTGCCGTCGGGCGCGGGGCTGAGCTCTTCTGCCGCACTCGAGGTAGCATGCGCGATGGCGATGTCGCGCATTTCAGGACATCCAACTGAAACGGAGGAGCTCGCCAGAATCGGGTGGCGTGCGGAGAACAAATTTGTTGGCGTCGATAGCGGTATCATGGACCAATTCGCGTCTGCACTCGGCCGCGATGCGAATGCACTCCACTTGTGGTGTGACACAGAGGCTAGCGAATACGTCCCATTCACGAATCACGTATTGGTTTTCGATACTGGTGTAAAGCGATCTCTTCGGAATTCAGCATTCAATACGCGACGTGATGAATGCGAGCGCGCACTGGAGCTTCTCAAGAAAGATTTTCCGTCTCTGAAAACTCTAGCGGCCGCAACGGAAGAGCAGGTACGCGCGGCGGACCTTCCCGAACCCATTAGACGACGCGCCATCCACGTAACCACTGAAAATCAACGAGTTGAACAGGCAGTCGCTGCGTTGAAGCAAACGGGAAATTTTCCCGGCACGCTTCTCTACGCATCGCATGCGTCATTGCGCGACCTGTATGAATGCTCGAGCCCGGAGCTTGACTGGTTCGTCGAGCATGCATCGCAGGAACAAGGCATCGATGGCGCGCGGCTGACCGGCGCCGGATGGGGCGGATGTGCCATCGCGGTGGGATCGCGGGATGCTTTGGAAAACGCTGCCGCGAAATTGTTCCACGACTATGAGCGCGAATTCAAGCTGACTCCGCGGACATGGATCACAAGTGCCGCCCGTGGTGTCGAATAACGGAACTTACTGTTGCGTAAATCGTCCTATGAACATACGCTCTTCGCGCCTCATGACGCAGCCATTTTTTTTCGCCACAGGCATCGAGAATAGCTACCCGAAGTTGGCGGGTGGGAAGCGCATCGATGAGATGGAAAAGTGTCGCCACTACGAGCGCTGGGAAGAGGATTTTGCACTTGTCCGGGATCTCGGGGTCAGCGCCCTGCGATATGGACCTGCGTATTACAAAGTCCACGTCGGCCCCGGGCGGTTCGATTGGTCAACCGCTGATGATCCGATGCAGCGACTCCGCGACCTCGGGATCGAGGTATTTGCGGATCTCTGTCATTTCGGCGTTCCTGATTGGCTGAACGGATTTCAGGACAGAGGCTTTCCGGTCCAGTTCGCTGATTATGCGCGCGCGTTCGCACGGAGATACCCGTGGGTGCGCTACTACACGCCGGTAAACGAAATCTTCATCGCAGCAAGCTTTTCAGCGTTGCGCGGCTACTGGAACGAGTGCCTCGCGAGCGAGCGCGCATTTGCAATAGCGCTTCGAAATCTTTGCATGGCACACGAGCTCGCCGTTGAGGCAATACTCGCCGAGCGGCCGGATGCAATCATTGTTCAAAGTGAATCGCTTGAACATTTTCACCCCGCGGGTCGTGCCTCTCGTGAGCACGCCGATCGAGCGAACATGATGAAGCACATTTCACTCGATCTTACACTCGGCCACGAGCTGGCTCACGGCATGGCGGGATTTCTGAATGAGAACGGTGTTTCGTCGAATGACCTGAGTTTCTTTCGTGAGAGGCGGGGAGTTGGACAACGCTGGCTCGGACTCGACTACTATTCGACCTGCGAGCATCGAATCAGCTCGACTGGACGGTTCACAGCCACCCGTCGCGGAACGGGATTCGCGTCACTCGCCGCGCAATACTACGAGCGTTATCGAATTCCCCTCTTTCATTGCGAAACAAATCGAGTGAGCCGCGAGGCGGTGGGGTGGCTGCATGGGCAGTGGGCGGAAGTTATGGCCGCACGCGACGCGGGCATTCCGATCTACGGGTTTACGTGGTATTCGCTCACCGATCAAATCGACTGGCAGCACGCGCTGCGTTTCGAGCGCAACGATGTTCATCCCGTCGGGTTGTACGACCTCAACCGACGGATTCGCCCTGTCGGCGAAGCGTATCGCGATTTGATTGCATACGATCCGCTGCGACACACAGGTGAGCCGCTCGAGGACTGGACCGCCCAAACGGCGTAATGCCGCGTAACGTACGTCGGGCGCTCATTCCCGCCGGTGGTCGCGGGACGCGCATGTTGTCTCTGACGCACGGCGCCCCCAAAGAGCTTCTTCCGGTTGCCGGAAAGCCGATTCTCGTTCGCGTTCTCGAAGAATGCGCAGCCAGCGGAATCACGGACGCGTTGATTATTACGGCTCCTGGAAAACAAGCCATTGAGCAATCAATTGCACCGCTTGCGGGCTCGGGGATTCCGGAACGAATACAATTCATCGTTCAGCGCTCACCAAAAGGGCTTGCCGACGCGATTCGGCTCGGGCGTGACTTTGCGGGAGACGAGCCGCTCGCCGTTGCGCTGCCTGACAATCTTTTCCGGAGCGATGAGCCCGCGCTCCATCAGGTCATCGATCTATACGACAAGCGTCAGACAAACGTCGTTGCAATTGTGAAGATCACTGCAGAGGAGGCTGCGCGACGCGGGCCCACGGCAGTGTATCCAGGTGAGCTTGTTGGCGATGAATACAGAATTACTGCAATTCCATCGAAGGGGGAAAAAACTTCGACGTTCGACACACACGGCGCGGCAGCGGCGTACACAGCTGTCGGTCGATTTGTTTTCGAGCCGGCGACATTTCCAGTTATCGACGAAGTCGAGCGTTCGTTGGTGCCCGGTCAGGAACTGGACGATGTTCCGGTCATGCAATCCTTGCTGCGAAAGCATGAAATCACCGGCCGGCTCGTCGACGGAGATTTTTTCGACGTCGGGTTGATCGACGGGTTTCGTGAAGCGGATGCTGCCTTTTCATGAGATTCATTCTGTGCGCGTTAGTTCTTGTAGGATGTGCGAGCGCGGGAACGCCGTCGCAATCGAGCAGGACGCTACGCGTTATGACGTACAACATTCAGGCGGGCGGCGGGAACATCGACCGGATTGGCGATGCAATCCGCGAATCGGGTGCCGACGTCGCCGCGCTCCAGGAAGTGGATGTTCACTGGTCTTCCCGTAGCTCATTCGTCGATGAAGCGGATAGCCTCGCGAAATATCTGAAGATGAACGTGCGATTCGCCGACATTTATGATCTGCCTCCAACGGATTCGTCGAACTCACGAAGACAATTCGGCGTTGCCGTTTTAAGCAGATATCCAATCGTCGCGTTCACTAATCATCCCATCACCAGGTTATCGACTCAGTCTGCCAATGCCGCTCCTGCGCCTGCGCCGGGATTTCTGGAGGCGTCGGTTGATTTTCATGGGACAAAGATCCGAGTCTTCACCACGCATCTGGATTATCGCGCGGACCCGCGAGTAAGAGAGCAGCAAGTTCGCGACATGCTGGGAATCATTGGAGAAGCAGTCACACCCACCATTTTATTTGGTGATCTCAACGCAGCTCCGGATGCACCAGAGCTGCAGCCTCTGTTCGCGAGACTCAAAGACAGCTGGCGCTCCGCGACAGGCGCAGGCTTCAGCTATCCCGCGACCAATCCTGAAAAACGGATCGATTACGTGCTCACGTCGAGACACTTTACTGCTCGTGATGCACGTGTACCGGTGACGCTGGCCTCTGATCACCGGCCCGTAATTGTCGACCTTGAACTGGAGCACCATTAATAAATGGAGCGCAATTATTGGCTGTTCAAAACCGAGCCGAGCACGTTCTCGTTTGACGATCTAATGAAGGCGCCGAACCGGACGACGTCATGGGACGGTGTCAGAAATTTCCAGGCGAGGAATATGCTGCGGGATCAAGTCGCGATCGGTGACCTGGTGTTCATCTATCATTCGAGCGCCGATCCCACCGGGATTGCGGGAACCGCCGAGGTGGTTCGAGCGGGGTACCCGGACCCGAGCGCGTTCGACAAGAAGGATTCGCACTTCGACCCGAAGAGCGATTCAAAGAACCCGACGTGGTACCTCGTCGATGTTCGCGCGATGGAGCCATTACCTCGATTCATTACTCTCGACGAGCTGCGGAAGGTGAACGGTCTCGAAGACATGGTCCTGCTCAAGCGCGGAAGTCGATTGTCCATCCAGCCCGTGAAGCAGGCCGAGTGGGAGATAATCACAAAGCTTCGGTAGCGAACCAATGTTATACGCCCCCTCCTTTGGCTAAATTTTAAGTACTAAAGGAGAGAGAATGGCAAAGGCTGGAACCATGGAGCCGCCTGCGGAAAAGGCGACCGATTCGATCGAGATCCGCGATGCGCGGACTGACAAGACATACAACATTCCGATTGCTGACGGTGCGATTCGCGCTTCCGATCTGAAAAAAGTAAAAACGGACGACGAAGACGATCCGGGTTTGTTGAGCTACGACCCGGCGTTCATGAACACGGCTGCTTGCCGGAGCTCGATCACTTACATCGACGGCGACAAAGGAATTCTTCGTTACCGCGGTTATCCAATCGAACAGCTTGCGGAGGGATCGACATTCCTCGAAGTCGCATGGCTTCTCCGTCATGGTGAGCTCCCCGATCAGAGCGAATACGATCAGTTCGTGCACGACATCACCTACCACACATACGTGCACGAGAACATGCGGAAGTTCCTCGAAGGGTTCCGCTATGATGCGCATCCGATGGCGATGCTCAACAGCTCGGTCGCTGCGCTTGCGTCATTCTATCCGTCATCGAGAAACATCTTCGACGAAGGTGAGCGAACGATCTCGATCATCCGATTGCTCGCGAAGATGCCGACCATTGCCGCGTTCTGTTACCGGCACTCGAAGGGACTTCCGTTCGTCTATCCAGACAATGATCTGAGCTACGTCGAGAATTTCCTCTCGATGGTCGCGCGTATGAGCGAGCCGAAGTACGAAGCAAATCCGATCTTTGTGCGCGCGCTGGAGATTCTTTTCATTCTTCATGCAGACCACGAGCAGAATTGCTCCACGAGCGCCGTTCGGGCTGTTGGCTCATCGCACGTCGACCCGTTCTCTGCAATGTCTGCGGGAATTGCGGCACTGTTTGGTCCGCTACACGGGGGCGCGAACGAGCAGGTGCTTCGGATGATCGCGGACATTGGCAATGTGAAAAACGTTCCCGCGTTCATCGAGGAAGTGAAGGCAGGGAAGGGAAAGCTGATGGGCTTCGGCCATCGTGTGTACAAGAGCTACGATCCTCGCGCAAAAATCGTGAAGAAGCTCGCGGACGAAGTGTTCGAGGTAGTCGGCGTCGACAAGGATCTGGAGATCGCGCTCGAGCTCGAGCGGATTGCATTGTCGGATGAATACTTCATTCAAAGAAAGCTTTATCCGAACGTCGATTTCTACACCGGCCTTATCTATCGGTCGATGGCGTTCCCGACAGAATTCTTCACCGTGCTCTTTGCAATTGCACGCACAGCTGGTTGGCTGTCGCAATGGGAAGAGATGCTCCTCGACAAGGAGCAGAAGATTGCGCGTCCGCGTCAGATTTACACTGGTCCGGCCGAGCGGCCGTTCAAGACGCGTATCGAGCACCGTCACACGGTTGGTCCGCGCACGCATAAAGACGCGCTGCGCCAATAAGTATCAGCCGATGTACGTGAAATGAATGGTTGAGCCTCCGGGCCGAGAGCGAAGGTTCAATGAAGAAGAGGTCGCGCTCATCATCAAGCGCGCGGCCGAGCTTCAACAAACAGAGCAAACCGAGAATGACCCCGGAAACGCGCTTTCGCTCACCGAAGTCGAGCAGATCGCGCGTGAAGCGGGAATCGACCCGCGCCTCATTCGCCGAGCAGCGTCAGGACTCGAACACCCCGAACACACGAATCGTCCGTCGCCGTGGTTCGGGGTACCGACACACCTCGTCTTCGAGCGTGTAGTCGACGGTGAAGTTTCCCCCGACGATTTTGAAGCACTGATCAACGAGGTACGCCGAACATTCGGTGACAATGGCATGCCAAGCGTGCTCGGAAAATCGCTCGCCTGGAGCTCGAGCATGCGTGGCCGGCGACGCGCACAGGGTCGACAGGTCGATGTCAGCGTCGTTCCGCGCGGCGGAGTTACAACAATCCGCGTTGAAGAGGAGCTGCGAAACCTCGGCGGCGCATTAGTCGGGGGAATTGTCGGAGGAGGCGGCGGAGGAACGAGCGGAGCTGTAATTGGCGGGAGCATAGCTGCATTTCACTCCGCGCCCATTGCGGTGGGATTACTCGCTTGCTCACTTGGCTCATTCTTCATGCTGGCGCGAACAATCTTCCGAAACATTGCCGGGAATCGCGAGAAACAGCTGCGCGAGCTCGCTGGCAGGCTCGAAGACCTCGCGCAGTCCGTCATTTCCGACAGAACTTTGACAAATCCAGAACCCAAGGCGTTGCGCGACACCGCGTCACGCTCGGAATCCATCTAGCAAAAACAATTGCACGTGTTCCGCATTGTCTTACTCGGCGTGCTGCTCCTGCTCGTGCCTGCGCGAGCATCGGCGCATCCGCATCTGGTTCGAAGCAGCCCTGCTGGCGGCGCTCATCTCACTACTTCGCCGAGCGAAATTCGACTCGTTTTTTCGGAAGCGCCGATGATGGCGGCGACGCATTTCTTTCTGCTCTCCTCGCATAACGACACGATTCATGTCGATTCGCTACGACATGATCCAGCTGATTCTCATGTCGTGTTCGCTTCGATCCCGTCAGCGCTCGTACCTGATTCTTATACCGTGCATTGGTACACGGTCGCAGCCGACGGACACGGAGCAAATGGAAAAATTGCGTTCACCGTCAGCGGAAGTCAGTCGTCAACATCAATCGCTACGCCTAAGGGTGCCATGCCTGTCGATACCGGCAATCCTACAAGTCCGACGCCCGACAAGAAATTCGCGGAATCTGCAGTTCAGGTCGCGCTTGGTGCCCCCATGTGGTTCGCGCGGTGGCTCGGATTCGTTTCACTGTTCGTTCTCATCGGCGCCGCGTCGTTCAAGCACCTCATACTCGATCGCACGTTTCGGCGAAGCTCCGACAGCGAGGTCTTTTATCAAATCGCGGCGACAGGGGCGGCAACCGCAGGATTGTTCGCGGCAATCGTGCTTATAGTTGCAAGCGTCATAAAGCTTTATGGTGAAGCCGAGGTAATGCACGGAGTATCTCTGGGTTCGATCCTCGCGTCGACGAGCTGGGGTCACGCATGGGTGGTGCAACTAATCGCTGCCGTAGTCGCACTAGCCGCATTCGCAGCGGCGCATCGGCGTAACAATTCAGCGTGGCTCATAACGGCAGTCTGCGCATTGATACTCGCGGCAACTCCAGCACTTACCGGCCATGCAATCAGCAGTGACGAAGCGGTGTTTGCGGTGCCCGTCGACATAGCCCACGTACTTGCTGGATCCGTTTGGCTCGGGACACTTTCGTTAATCCTTGTAGTCGGGTTAGGGAGTGCCGCCAAATCTCCCGACACTAATTCGCTCGGTGCGCGACTCGCGGATATGGTCAACGCGTTCTCTCCCGTCGCTCTCGTTTGCGGCGCCATGGTGGTTGCGACCGGAGCTGCAACAGGCTTGATGCACGTTCATCCCCTATCGCAGCTTTGGAAAAGCACGTACGGCATGGCACTCATTGTCAAACTCGCGCTCGTGTCACTGCTCTTCACACTCGGTGCGTGGAACTGGCGTCGCGTAAAACCGAATCTCGGCGGTGACGAAGGTGTTCGAGCACTCCGTTTCTCGGCGAAGCTGGAATTGACTGCTTCAGTTCTCGTGCTTGCTGTGACCGCGTTTCTCGTAGCCTTGCCGCTTCCCGAATAAATCCGGCACTTCCCACAGTCATTCGTCCCGTGCGGCTGTCTGCTCGCCACGGGTGGATTGCCGCGACGCGGTTAAACGCATAAGAACAAGGGTGACCCGAACCCGCAATTTCCTTCTTTGTGCGACTGCGTTCACCGCAGTCGCGGTGCTGTTCGCGGTTCAGCGATACTACGCAGACAGCGTCAGCGGGAGGCACGCAGTCTGGACGAGCTCACTGATCATTACACTCGTCGTCTGGTGGTCGTGGGGTGCGCTCACGCCGCTGATCGTCCAGATCGCAAAGGCACTTCCTGTCACGAGCAAGCCTCGAATCAAGCTCGCGCTCCAGATCCCCGTCGCCGTTGGCGTGACGATTCTTCATGACATGCTCGTTGCGGTGATAACACCGCTGTTCTTTTATCGTCCTGCATTCGCTCCGATTCGCGACATGTTTCGCGGTAGAGTATCGAGTGGTCTGGCATTCAACACGCTCATCTATTTTCTGATTCTCGCAGTCGTGTATGCCATTCGCTACGCCGGCGAATCGCAACGAAAAGAAATTGCTTCCGCGCAGCTCGCCGCGAACCTCGCGCGCACTCAGCTCCAGGCACTTCAAACTCAGCTTCAACCGCATTTCCTCTTCAACACACTGAATTCGATTCTCGCTCTGGTTCCGGATAATCCGGCAAAGGCGAGCGACATGATCAGGCGTCTTTCGGAGCTTCTCCGTTATTCACTCGCGACGTCAGGAGTTTCTGAGGTTCTGCTTGGCGAGGAGATCCAATCCGTGCGGGCGTATCTCGACATTCAGAAAATTCGCTTCGAGGATCGTCTCGATGTGAGCTTCGCGGTTGCCGATGACGCGAACAACACGCCAGTTCCAACATTCATACTTCAGCCGCTGGTTGAGAATGCGGTGAAGTTCACACTCGATAAAAGCAGTGGCGTTGCACGGATCAGAGTTGCCGCCGGAAGACGTGATGGAATGCTCGATCTCAGCGTTGAAGACAATGGACCGGGAATCTCCACAGGTTCAATTGAAGCGGGGCACGGAGTCGGTCTTCGAACCACTCGCGCTCGGCTGGAGCAGCTTTACGGAATCAATCACTCGATTCGTTTCGATGACGTGCCCTCCGGCGGGACACGCGTCTCGATTTCAATTCCCGTTTCCGACGCTTCCACGGCTACTCCGGCATGAGTGATCCGCTTCGCGTATTGATCGTCGACGATGAACGTCTCGCGCGCACGTACCTTCGCCGACTTGTCGATGCAATCGACAACACCGAGTGCGTCGGCGAAGCTCCAAGTGCGGAAGCGGCGCTTGCGTTGATCCGTGCAACTAGCCCTGACGTCGTTCTGCTCGATGTGCAGATGCCCGAGAAGGACGGTTTTCATGTCGTTAGACATTTACCGCAAGGTGAAATGCCTGCAGTGATTTTTGTCACGGCTCACGATCACTATGCGGTGAAGGCCTTCGACGTGCACGCAACGGATTATCTCCTGAAGCCACCTGACCCTCA
>DATLDN010000075.1:0-20090 GCA_035525855.1 Gemmatimonadaceae bacterium | reverse complement strand
TCAGGCACAACGTCCGCCGAGCTTCGCCACGTGAAGCCGTTGTCGTTCGAAGTGCGGGCGGCGATATCAACCAGTCTCACTCCTCGTGCCGCGGCGAGTGAGCGAATGAGATTGTTGGTGAGTGGGACGGCGCTCGTGCCGCCTGGAGGAAGAGTTGTAAGAATGAAATGGTTCGCCGCATGACCAGAGTTCACCCACATGTCGATCATCCAACTCAGATTTGCGGCAATGTCTTCCGGTGCAACTCCACCTACCGCGTCGTTCGTACCCATCGAGACGTAAGCGAAATCGTTGGCGCCCGGCGCGAATGCTCGAACGCGAGCGATCGGGCCTGACGGAAAAAACGAGGTGTTCGTCTCACCACCGCTCCACGGATATGCGGATCCCAGGACCTCGCCCTCGAACCTGGTGACCCCGCCCACCGCTTCGCGGGCATTTGGCGCACTACGCGGGCTCCGACCGGCCCCTGTCGTCGTTGCAGAGATTGCATGGTTCACAGCCGTTATGGGCTTTGCACTCAATCCGGTCCATCTCGCTTCGATTTTTCCTGCGAGCTGATATGGGCTGTTTCCGCCCGATGCCGGCATTCTTGGTCCACCACTCGACACGTAGGATGAGACAACGAAGGTCGATCCGGCATAGCCTGCATCGGTATTGGAATCACCGAAGGTGACGATCCTCACAGACGAACCCGCAGGCGGAGTGGCGCTCGCTACAAAGATGAGGGGACTGCCCGATGCGCCGTTCAATGTGGCGAACAGAGAATTACCGCCAACCGATCCGAGCGTCCACGATCCAACAGTTGCAATACCAGTGTCGTTCGTTATCGCATTCGCTCCCGTCAGCGTTCCGTCTCCGCTGCGAATCGAGAACGTTACCGCTATTCCGCACACACCCTGGCCTGCGCTGTTCGTCGCCTTCACCGCCGGTCGGATCGCAACAGCCGAACCTGCGGGTGCCGTCTGATTGTCGCCCGCGAAAATGCTGATCGCGGTTGGTGTTCCCGGTGAGCACGCAGGCGCCGGGGATCCCGGTGGTGGTGGTGGCGGCGCGTTGGTGCTTGCGAAAGCGACGAAAATGAGAGGACTGCCTGAGACTCCAGTAAGCGTTGCGAAGAGAGAATTTCCTCCGCCCGGGCCAAGAACCCATTTGCCAAGCGTCGCGATTCCTTTCGCATCACTCACTGCCACGGCGCCAGTGATTGCGCCCTCGCCACTCCTTATCGAAAAGATGACGGAGATACCCGCGACGCCGACCCCCGCAGCATCAGAAACTTTTACAGCCGGCGCAATCGCTACGGCGGTATTCGGCAACGCAGTCTGATTGTCGCCGGCAAAAATTGAAATCGACGCAGGAGGTCCGGACGGATTCGGCGCAGGCTCGCCGGAAGGTTGCGACGTTTTTTGCGCAGTCGCACCGAATACAACTGGATTGCCATCGAGACCACTCACCGAAGCAGTGAGTGAGTTCGGTCCGCCGGACGCTCCAAGAGTCCAGCTTCCGACGCGCGCAACGCCTGCGTCGTTGGTCGTTGCCGCGGCGCCGCTCACGTTGCCACCGCCAGCCGTCACTGTGAACGTCACTGAAACGCCGGATACCGGGAATCCGGCGGCGTCCGTCACGATGACTGAAGGCGGAATGGCAACGGGAGAAGACGCGGCGGCAATTTGACCATCGCCATCGTTCAACCGAATTCTTGCTGCAGCCCCTGCGGCTACCCGAACAGTTCCGGTACCGCTCACACTTTCCGATGTCGCCGTTATCGTCGCACTGCCAGGGGCGACACCCGTGACTTCGCCTGTGGATGCATCGACCTTCGCGATCGAGGCATCACTTGTTGTCCAGGCTATCGCTCGGCCGGAGAGCGGCGTCGACGCGTCGTCTAAAACAGTTGCCGCCAGTTTCGTCGACTGTCCGATACCAATTGTCGCGTTGCCAGGATCTATCGCTACCGATGCAACGCTCGCCTCCACGAAAACCGCATACACGCCCAGCGACGTCATGCGCCCGGATACAGTGTGATTTGTTGTGTTGACGTCGCTCTTGTCGATTTGCTTCCAGTGGGAATCAACGAGTGCGAAAATACTGAGCGTCGATTCCGGCTTACCGCCTAAATCCGCGGGATTGTATCGGATCGTCAGCATCGCGGGCTCTGTAAAACTCGAGAGCGAGGTCGTTATGCTCTGGGTCGAGCTGGCTGCTGAAGATGAATTGCTGAGAGCGAACGCGGTGCCGGGTACCAGTCTCGCATTTGCAGGGAATTGACTTGCAGGCCGGACAAACACGCGCGACGGTGATACGACTGCGGCAGCGGGGATAGAAAGCTCTACGACACCGCCGATTGCGCGTATTGTTCCGCCGGCGGGACCAACGACTCCGCCTTCTTCGATACTTACAGAAGCTGTCGCAAATTTTCCTTCAGATGTGGCCGTGATCGTCGCAGTGCCCGCGGCAACGGCGGTTATCAATCCATTATCGACGGCGGCGACAGAAGGTGCGGACGAAGTCCAGGTGATTGTCCGCTCGAGCGGCTCACCCGCGTCGTCTGCGACGACAGCTGTGAGGCGCGTGCTTTCGCCGGGCACCATTTCGAGCTTCGTGGTCGACAACCCAACGCTCGCAACAGGTACCGGTGCGACGACTTCTTTGCAGCTGCCAACGACAGCCAGAGCTCCGTAGACGAGGAAGCCTCGGAGCAGATTTCTGCCTTTCATGGCCCTCGAATTGTGGAAAACCTGGGAGCATTATCAGGGGGTCCGGATAGTACATAAGTTTCAGGCGGTCTACAAGGCTTTGCGACCGACGGAATGGGGGCCGGAAAGTGCCGCCGAAGGTCCAAAATCAGACGATTTTGGAGCTTGTGACATATTTGTGATATCGTCTTCCCGGCGCGGGAAAAACCGCTTGAGCTTGAGGAAATGTTTTTCGTAGAGATTCCAACTGAGTAGAGAAATCAGGAGAGTGATCGCCATTGCAATTAGCATAAACGCGACCGCTCCTGGAATTTCCGACCCGGCAGCCCGAGGAAATGTCTGGACACTCAAGCCGAGACGCTCCAGAACAAGCGCCAATGGCAGGTGAAAGACGTACAGGGCATAGCTGTATTTCCCCAGCACTCGCATCGGTGCCGTTTGAAAAAAGCGCGATGCCCTTGTTTGACGCCGCAGAGGATCGATCGCGATGACAATCAATCCGACACTCAAAAACGCGAGAAGAGGATAGCCGACCGACTGCATCTCGACACCTGATTGCGCCATGGAGCGAGTGGGAATCGAAAGCGCAGTCACACCAAGAATTGAAGCTGGAATAACAAAGCGGATGTATGCGCGCAGCCTTGGCCACCATTCCGGGTCGCGAACGAGCACGGCGAGCATCGCGCCTACAGCGAGTGTATCAAAACGAGCTGGTGTCACGCGATATCCGATTCCGGGATCCCATCCAGCCCAATGAATCCACATGCGGAAGAGAAAACTTCCCGCCAGACATGCCAGGCACACACGAATCAATCCCTTACGCGAAGTAATGAGAACGATCGCCGGCCAGAAGAGATAGAACTGCTCTTCGACGGCGAGCGTCCAGAAGTGCGTCAACGGATATGGCCGCGGCCAGTGGGGAAACAGGAGCTGATTGTTCGACATGTATGTCCAGAACCAACCCTGCGATTGCCGCCACGTGTCGAACGGGCCGCCGGGGGCCGGCGGGTGAAGCAGCGGGGCTAAAATGAAAAACGCGAAAAGAAATCCGTAGTACAGCGGAAAAATTCGGAGAACGCGCCGAACGTAGAAATTCCGGAAATAGTGGCTCGACCCCTTTGTGTCGAGAAGAATTCCCGTGATGAGAAATCCCGAAAGCACAAAAAACAGATCGACGCCCCACCAACCTGTTTGAATGACCGCCTGGATCGCGTACTCGAATCCATAATTCGGATTCCATCCGAGAGTCAGGTGGCCTACCATGACGACAAGAATCGCCAGGCCGCGAACTCCGTCGAGTGCCGGAACGTGACCTTCAATCTCCGGGGCGGGAGCGTTCTCAATCCGCATCACGGACTATAACTTACGCGTCCCGTCGAGAGCCAGCCGACATCAGAATCAATCTCAGAACATGACGCACAAAAAAACGTTCCTGTTGGTCTCGGCCGCGGTAATTAGCGGCGCGTGCGCAACGACACCGCCGCACGGAGATGTCTCCGCCTCATCGGGCGACTCTCGAGAGATCGTCGTGCTGTCTACAACCGATGTGCACGGGCGCATTCGTGCGTGGGATTATTTCACCGACAGCGTCGAGCCTCGTGGACTGACGCGTGCTGCAACGATTGTCGATTCAGTTCGCCGCGAAAATCCCGGGCGCGTGATTCTTGTCGATGCGGGCGACCTTCTGCAGGGAAATCCATTCACTTTTGTTGCTGCACGCGTATCAAAGGACACAATTAATCCGATTGTGTCAGCCATGAATGCGATGTCGTACGACGCTGCAGCGATTGGCAATCACGAGTACAACTACGGAGTGGATTATCTACAGCGCGCCGTTGCTCAGGCGCGCTTTCCATTTCTTTCGGCCAATACTTTTCGTCCAGACGGTTCCCATGCTTTCAAGCCGTGGACGATTGTGGAACGCTCCGGTGTGAAAGTCGGGATCGTCGGCGCTACCACACCCGGCGTGATGTTGTGGGATGCTGATAACGTGCGCGGACGTGTGAATGTCACGGATATCGTTCCTGCAGTTCGGACAGCAGTGGCGGAAGTGAAAGCGGCTGGTGCGGATATCGTGATCGTCGACGTTCATTCGGGGTTGAACGAGCCCTCTTCGTACGACACGGTCACGACCCGAGTTCCGAGTGAGAATGTCGCCGAGCGAATCGCAAAAGAAGTCGGCGGGATCGATCTGATCGTTTACGGTCACTCGCACAAGGAAGTCGCGCAGATCAAAGTTGGAACCACGCTTCTGATGCAGCCGAGGAATTGGGCATCGAGTGTCGGGGTGGAGCACCTCGAGCTCGCGCGCGATGGAAATCGGTGGCGCGTGGCGGCGTCACGTGGCGAAGTGATATCGACGGCGCGCCACGCCGAGGAATCGAGAGTTGTAGCGGCGGCAGAGGCGAACCATCAGCGCACGGTTGCGTTTGCGCATACAGCAATCGGTTCCACTCCGGTCGCGTGGAAGTCGGATTCCGCTCGATTGATGGATACACCCCTCGTCGATTTCATTCTCGAAACGGAGCGCCGCGTCACCGGCGCCGATCTCGCTTCGACGCCGATGTTTTCTCTGAATGCTTCGCTCGACGCTGGGCCGATCACAGTGGCTGAGCTATCTCGGCTGTACCCGTACGAGAACACACTCAAAGCTGTTCGTATCAGCGGTAAGCAGCTGCGCGATTATCTCGAGTTCAGCATGCGGTATTACACGGGAGTTGATTCATCAGTAACCCCCGCGCGCTTTCTGATCGATTCCACAATTCCGGGCTACAATTTCGATATCGTCTCGGGCGCGAACTACACAGTCGATCTCAGAAAACCTTTTGGCTCGCGAATCACAACGCTTTCCGTCAAAGGGAAAGCAGTCGCTGAGACAGACAGCTTTACGATGGCCTTGAACAATTACCGGCAAAGCGGTGGCGGTGGATACGCGATGCTGAACGGCGCGCCCGTCGTTTATGACAAGCAGCAGGATTTGAGACAGCTTCTAATCGATGAAGTAACTGCGAAGAAAACAATTCGGCCCGAAGATTATTTCACGCAGAACTGGCGGTTCACTTATCCGCCGATTGCGGGTGGCACAAGAGACACAGAAGCGCCAACCGGGGCGGTGCCTCCACAGCGAACTCGTCCGCTTCCTCCCGGAACACCTCGACTGCGCATCATCTCAACGAATGATTTTCATGGCGCACTCGAGCCGCGACCCGATGCCAACGGAGTTGTGCGCGGCGGCGCTGCATACGTTGCGGCTATCATCGACGCCGCGAAGAAGGAATGCGCTCCCAACTGTGAAGTTCTTCTCGTCGATGGCGGGGACATGTTCCAGGGAACGCCGGCGTCAAACCTCGCGTTCGGGCGACCAGTGGTGGACTACTACAATAGAATGGGATACGCAGCGTCCGTAGTCGGCAACCATGAATTCGATTGGGGCACGGACACACTTCGTGCCCGCATGCGGCAGGCTCGTTACCCGATCCTCGGTGCGAATATCCGTTACGCCGACGGCAGAGATGTGCCGTGGATTCCCAACGACACAATTGTAACTCGCGGAAAAACGAAGATCGGCATAATTGGCTTTGCGACGGTGACAACGCCGACGCAGACGCGCGCATCGAACGTTGCGGGGCTTCGCTTTGATGAGCCGGCTCCGATCGTTAGCGCCCGAGCCAAAGCGTTGCGCGCGCGGGGCGCCGATGTGATCGTCGCGATTGGACACGCGGGAGCATTCTGCAACTCGAGTGGAATGGATGCGTGCAATGGAGAGATTGTCGATTTTGCGCACGCGCTGACTGAGAAGGTGGACGCAATCGTTAGCGCACATACGCATTCACTTGTCGACTACTCAGTAAGTGGAATTCCAATTGTCCAGGCACGATCGAGTGGCCGCGCGGTGGCGATTATCGACATTCCGTTGACCGGAGGAAAACCGAATGGCACAGCGCACGAAGAGGTGCGCGATGTCGTCGATTCTGCGATCAAGCCGGTCGCAGAAATCGAGGCGCTTGTAAAGCGCGCGACGTCGAGAGTTGCTTCGCTTGTAGATCGAAGGATAGCCGAAATTGCGACGACACTCGATCGCGAAGGGAACCAATATGCCCTCGGCAATCTTATCGCTGACGCGCAGCGATGGGCGGGGAAGGGAGATGTCGCGATCATGAACAACGGCGGCATCCGCGCAAATCTCAACGCAGGAACAGCGACGTACGGTTCACTTTTCGAGATTCAACCGTTCGGCAACACGCTGTATCGGATCAGAATGAACGGCGCACAGCTGCGTGATTATCTCGAGCGCGTTGTCACGGCGGATAGTCCACGCATGCACGTCAGTGGAGTAATGATCGGGTTCAATCCGCAGCTGCCGAAGGGAAAGCGAACGGTTTCACTCGCTCTGGCGAGTGGCAAGCCGCTCGATGACAAAGCGATGTACGACGTCATCGTTAGTGATTTCATGGTCACTGGTGGAGACGGAATGGGGCCGCCACCGGGTGCGACGGCAACTCCGCTCAACATCGTGGATCTCGATGCGCTGACTCGCTACCTGCAATCGCTGCCGTCGCCAGTCAAAGCTCCGGCAGAAACGCGAATCTTCGTCGCAAAGCAGTGAGCGATCCGACGCTTCGCGTTTACGTCGATTCCAGTCCGGTCGATGTTCCGCATTCCGCAGTTGCCATCGACGCTGTCACGATTGCCAACCCCGATCTCGCGCAATCGATTCGGTCAGGCCAGAATCGTGTGACAGACAGTCGCGGCTTGCCGATTGACACAGACACACCGCTGCATGGCGGGTTCATCATGCGCGTAGTTCCGGTTCGCAAAGCTGAAGATTGAAGTCGAGCTTTTGCTTTCCGCGGTGATGCGATAAAATCGTTGATGCTGACGTCTGAAAAACTTCGACGATTACCAAAGGCCGAGCTTCACTGTCATCTCGATGGGTCGTTACGTCCGTCGACTCTGCTCGAGCTGGCCCGCGAATACAAGGTTTCAATTCCCCGCAACGACGCCGATGCGTTGCGCGACTACATGCTCGTCAACGATGCCGAGACGCTCGAAGATTATCTTGCACGCTTCGAGGTTACGATCGCCGTTCTTCAGACCGCTGAAGCGATCGAGCGTGTTGCATATGAGCTCGGCGAAGATGCAGCGAAGGATGGCGTTCGGTATCTGGAGGTTCGAAACGCTCCGATTCTGAACTCTCGTCATAAGCTTACCGCAGCCGAGGCAATTGACGCGCAGCTCCGCGGGCTTGCTCGCGCTGAACAGGATTTCGGAATCGTTGCGCGCTCGATCGTGATCGCGCTGCGTCAGATGTCGCCAATGGTTTCGCTCGAGATGGCACAGCTGGCGGTTGCTTATCGCGATCACGGTGTGGTCGCTTTCGATCTTGCCGGAGGTGAGCTTGGAAATCCTGCTTCGGCTCATGCGTTCGCATTTGCCTACGCGCGGGAGAACAATCTCGCCGTAACTGTTCATGCGGGAGAAGGAGATGGAGCCGAGTCTGTGCGCCAGGCCGTACACACGTGCTGCGCAAATCGACTTGGTCACGCGACGCGGCTCATCGAGGATCCATCGCTCACGCAGTACGTGAACGATCGTCGCATCGGTCTGGAGATTTGTCTGACGAGCAATGTTCACACTGGTGCAGCTTCCTCGTACGAGGATCATCCACTCCGAAAATATTTCGACCGCGGGATGAATGTCTCGCTCAATACCGATAATCGGTTGATGAGTGGCACTACGCTGACGGATGAGTATCTGTATGCAGCGAAGTATCTCGATTTTACTTTTGACGAGCTCTGCACACTGTCCCTTAACGGATTCGAGAGCTCGTTTCTTCCGTGGGAGCAGCGAACTAATCTGCTTGCTGAAGTTTCGACAGAGCTCGACGCAATGAGCGGGGAGGACGCGTGACCACTCCATATTCAACCGCAGCGGCGCGCAGTGCAGCCGAGCTTATTCGCAAAAGGATCGGAGATGCCTCACCCGAGATCGCAATCATTCTTGGATCGGGATTGGGTGGGCTGGCCGACGAGGTTGTCGAAAGTGTCAGCGTTCCGTTCAGTGATATTCCGGGTTTGCCGGAGCCGACTGTGATTGGACATGCGGGCGCGCTTGTCTCCGGAACACTCGCGGGACGCAGAGTGATTGCGTTGTCGGGACGTGTGCATCTGTACGAGGGTCATCCGCCCGCACTCGCCGCGTTTCCCGTTCGAATCCTCCACGCACTCGGTGCGGAGATTCTGTTTGCATCGAATGCCGCGGGAGCGATAAGAAAAGACTTCGTTCCGGGCGATCTGATGATCATCAACGATCATTTGAATCTCACGTTCTCCAATCCGCTGACTGGACCAGTACAGGAAGGCGATGTTCGTTTTCCGGACATGAGCGAACCCTATGATCACGAGCTTCGCGCAATGTTGCAAACTGCGTCAAAGCGCGTGGGCGTTCCGTTGAAGGAGGGCGTATACGCGTGGCTGCCAGGTCCGTCTTTCGAGACGCGCGCAGAAGTGAACATGCTCGCTACACTCGGAGCGGACGCCGTTGGAATGTCGACTGTTCCTGAAGTTATTGTCGCGCGAGCAATGGGAATGCGGGTGGCTGCAATGAGCTGCATCACGAACGCGGCGTCCGGATCGAGTGAGGCGCCGGTGCTGCATAAGGACGTGCTGGATGTTACCGCGCGAGTTGCGAAAGGATTTCAGTCTGTGATTCGCGCATTTGTAGAGGCGCTGCCGTCCGCGAAGTGATTGAGCGGACCGCGCCCGGCGCCGAGCTGGGGTGCGGACAGAATTGCGGCGTGTACATAGTCGGTCGCGAGTCGCACTGATTCCACTAAAGACACGTCGCTTGCAAGCAGAGCAGTTATCGCGGCGGACAAAGTGCATCCGGTGCCATGAGTGCTCGTCGTCACGATGCGCGGATGAGAGAGAATCTGAAACTCACCGTCATAAAAAACATCGATAACATTCGCTGCGTCGTGCATCACGTGTCCGCCTTTTACGAGCGCGGCCTTCGCACCCATCTCGACGAGCTTGCGGGCGGAATCCTTCATCGACTGCACGTCACTAACGCGAATTCCGGTTAGCGCCGTCGCCTCATCAGAATTCGGGGTTACGAGAGTCGCCAGGGGAACCAATCGATCACGTATCGCTTCAGCACCCGTCGACTCCAGAAGACTATCGCCACTTGTCGCGATGATTACCGGATCGAGGACGTAAGGGGAGATCTCATATCGAGCGATTGAATCAGCGACCACTTCGATGAGCTCGACAGTGCCGATCATTCCCGACTTAGTTGCCGCAGGAGGAAGGTCAGACGTGACGGCATCTATCTGCGCGCGCAGGAGGTCAGCCGAAACAGGCTCCCACATCGAAACACCAAGCGTATTCTGCGCAGTAACCGCAGTTATTGCCGACGTTCCGAAAACTCCGAAGCGAAAGAACGTTTTCAGGTCGGCTTGAATTCCCGCACCTCCACCCGAGTCGGAGCCGGCAATTGTCAGTGCGGTATTCATTAAACGAAAGATGCGCCACCGTAACCGGTGGCGCATCTCGCTAGATGTCGATCAATCTGCGTTACTGACGAGGAGCCGGCAGTGATCGGATTCGTGCGCGGAACGAGTTGTAATTCGTGGTGTTCGTTGTCAGTCCCCGCAGGCTCGCTGCAGGGAGGCGATTGATCTCCGCCTGTGTTTGAGCGATACGATCTTCTTCACCCGGGTGAGTTGCAAAGAATCCTGCAACCGCGCCGGGCCGACTCTTCCGCTCGGCGATGAGTTTCTCGAACATCGTCACCACGCCGTGTGGGTTGATGCCGGCCCGTACCGTATTCATCACGGCCTGCTGATCGGCCTGTGCCTCGTCACCCCTGCTGAACTTCGCAAACAATGCTGTGCCGGCGACGTTGATTCCGGCCTGCGCAACCTGACTGTTGCAGATGTTCGTCAGAACGCACGCGAGCGTGACGCCGATATTAGCGCCCTGCGCTTTCTCCATCTGCTTTACCGTGTGACGGAGAACGACGTGTCCAATCTCGTGTCCAAGCACACCGGCGAGCTCTGACATGTTGTCCGTTCTCTCGATCAAGCCGCGATTCACGTAGATGAATCCACCGGGAACCGCAAACGCATTCACCTCGCGGCTGTCGACGATGAAGAATCGCCAATCGAGGTCACCACGACTTGTCTTTGTCGCGATCTGGTCACCAAGCAAATTGATGTACCTGTTCGCTTCAGGATCGGTCACCAGAGGCAGCTGCTGATTGATCTGCTGTGCCTCTTCCTGACCCATCTGAACTTCTTGCTGCGTCGAGATTCCGCACGCCGTAACCCCAACGACCAGCGCGAAGGAAAAAAATATTCGTTTCATTAGAGTACTCGCGATAAATTCTGCCCTTCGAAAAGCAAGACCCATTCCAAGCTCCTCCAATTTCGGGCTCACTTTGAGACTACTCACCCTCGCGCGCGATCTAAGACGGCGAAAATCGAGGGAGAAGCAGGCGCTTTTCGTTGTGGAAGGAATTCGCGCCGTCGAAGAGCTGTTAAGGTCTCCGCTCGTTAAACGCGGAATTCTCACCGCTCCGCAGCTCGCCGACGCGCCTCGCGGCCGTTCACTGCTCGAAACTCTCTCGAGCTCAGGCATTGAGCATTCAACCGTAACGGAAGCCGAGTTTCGAAGCGCTGCAGAAACTGAATCGCCCCAAGGCGTGCTGGCGATCGCTGAAATTCCGTCTCGTTCGCTCGAGGATATCGCTCCTTCCGGCCCAGTTAGACTTCTCGTTCTCGATGCAGTACAGGATCCGGGGAACGTCGGCACCATTCTACGCACTGCAGCTGGACTCGGTATCGATGCGACGATTGCGCTGCCTGGAACTGTCGATCTATGGAATGCGAAAGTAGTTCGCTCTGCGATGGGTGCGCATTTTCATCATCGAGCGTTTCATACCTCGACGGAGGCGTTGATCACCTTCCTCACCAGTCAGTCGGTTGCATTATGGGCATCAGAGGCAAGCGGACAGGCGGTTGAGTCTGTCGACGCACCGGAACGGCTTGCGCTGGCCGTGGGAAACGAAGGCGCTGGCTTGTCGTCTACTCTGCGCGAGCGCGCCGAGATTACGGTTTCGCTGCCAATCACAGACACTGTCGAGTCGTTGAATGTCGCGGTTGCCACTGGAATTCTTCTCTACGAGCTAAGGAAATCATGAACACCCTGTGGGCGGTTTACAGCTTCATCGTGGGTGCGTGCATTGGCTCGTTCCTGAATGTTTGCGTGTCGCGGTGGCCGGCGGGCCTGTCCGTTGTGCGCCCTCGCTCACGTTGTCCGAAATGCGAGAGGCAGATTGGCGCGGTTGAAAACATTCCGCTCCTGAGCTGGATGGCGCTTCGTGGAAAATGTCGCGGATGCGGAAATCCAATATCGATTCAATATCCGCTCGTCGAGCTGTCAGTCGGTCTCATTTTTCTCGCGAGCTATTTCAATTTTGGTCTCTCGTTCACTGCGGCTCGCGTCGCTGTCTTTGGAACGATCCTTCTCGGCATCGCGCTTACGGACGCAATGCACTACCTGATTCCCGATGGATTTACGGTATTCGGGCTCATCTGGGTGATCGTGACCGCGTTCGTAAGTTTGTTCGTTGGGTCCGAGTCACCATTCGACGGCGTAGTTGGCGCGCTCCTCGGCGCATGCGCTGGGGCCGGCGCGATAGCGATTGCCGGTTGGCTTGGAGAGGTCGCGCTCAAGAAGGAAGCGATGGGCTTCGGTGACGTGACACTGATGGCTGTTGTCGGCGCTGCCGTCGGGCCGATGCGAGCGATACTTACAATCTTCATTGGCGCATTGATCGCGACCGTCGTGTTTCTTGGCGTTGTTTATCCTATCGCATATGTGCGAGCGCGACGGGCGCACAGTGAATTCAATCCGCCGCAAATTCCATTCGGCGTTTTTCTTGCTCCCGCAGCAATGGTCGCTTTGCTCTGGGGCGGGTCACTGGTCTCAGCTTACTCAACGTCAATGGGACTCTGAATGACGCGTGTACTGATCTTTGTTGCGATTGTCTCGATCGTTGGATGCAGTGACAAGAAGGCAGACGCGGGATCTACGCCTTACGCGCGCCAGGTTCAGGACGCGGTGCCGAAAATCGAAAAAGCTGTTGGGCTCAAGTTCAAATCCGCGCCGCGTGTCGAAGTGCGATCCAAGGATCAGGTTCGAGCATTTGTAACTCAGCAGTTTCGAGATCCACAGTCGCTGCGCGAATTCAACGGAATGGAGGCAGCCTACAAGCGATTAGGCATGATCCCCGACACGCTCGACCTGAAAAAATTTCTCGTCGATCTGCTCGCCGAACAGATTGTGGGCTACTACGATCCAAAAACGAAAGTCCTTTACATCGTGACGGGAGCCCCGGCGGAGGCTGCGTCGGTGACGATCACGCATGAGCTCGTCCACGCGCTGCAGGACCAGTACATCAGTCTCGATTCAACGCAGAAAATCGAAGGGCAGAATGATCGGCAGTCTGCCGCTCAAGCCGTATTCGAGGGCCAGGCAGTCTACGAACAGATCGCCGCGATGTTTGGTGAGACCAATGTTGCGGTGAATTTACCGGGCGGGTGGGATCGCATTCGCGACATGATTCGTGAGAATCAAAGCTCGATGCCGGTGTTTGCGACTGCGCCAATCGTGATCCAGGAAACCCTGATCTTCCCGTACCTGAGCGGAGCTGAGTTTGTTCGGAACTTCAAGGAACGCAATGCGGGAAAGATGTTGTACACCGACATGCCGATTTCTACGGAGCAGATTCTTCATCCATCAGCGTACTTCGCGCGACGTGATGCGCCAACCGATATAACGCTACCGGCTTTGAATGGTGTCGCGATGGGGTATCAGAACACGCTCGGAGAATTCGAAACGAGGCTGTTTCTGTTTCAGCATTTAGAGGATCAAAACGAGGCAGTGCGCGGCGCCACGGGTTGGGATGGAGATCGTTACGCTCTCTTCAATACAACGGGTGGGGCCGGAATCGTCTGGGTGACGGTGTGGGATTCGCCTGTCGAAGCGTCGGAATTTCTTGACGTGATGAATGAGGTCGTAGGTAGACGCTACGGAATGAAATCAGCGGCAGTGGCGGGTGCGGCAACACGTATTTACACTGGAACGCGATCCGTCCAGATAACGAGTGGGGAAGTCGACGGCCGACCTGTTGTGGTTTATGTCGACGCGCCGCCGGGCGCGAGCACAAACGTCCTCGATATCAGCAAAGTGAAGCTGACAGACGCCGTCGCTAAAGCCCGATAAGACGCGAAAGGAAAAAAGTCATAACACCGATTATGCCGCCGAGCACGTAACCGGTCATGATGATCATTCGCAGCTCGTTGTTGATGACTGAGCGAAGAATTTCTTCGACGCGATCGACACTGAACGCCATCACTTTGCGCTCGACCATCGCCTGAACGTCCATTCGTTGCAGGAGCACGGGAAGCTGCGCCTCTACCCAATCCCAGATGTGAGGCGCTGTAGCGCGCGCAAGCTTTAATCCCGCTTCGGGATCTTTGCTCGCAGCTGTCGCGACATCTCCGATGATTTCGGAGATCGGCTTCTGCAGATACGTGAGCAGTGCATCGTGAATCGTTTTCGTGATTTCATCACGGATCACCGGCTCATCGAGTAGATCGACCAGCTGCTCGACGCCTTCGTTCTCGATTGCATCGAGCGCCGACTCGAATTTGCGCTCGCTCATCATGAGCTTCGCCATGATCTTCTCGTGGAACTTCAGATCCTCGACAAAGCGGTTGAACATGCCATGCAACGCATCCCGCAGCTTCATGCGCGTTGTGGGCTGTCCGAGGAATGAGCCCAGCTTTCCCATAGCGACAGGCAAGTAGGAGCTCATTGCACCTTCGAGCGCGGTGACTGCAGCCGGAGGAACCTTGTCGATCAGCGGGTCACGCGAAGCGATAATACCGTTAATCACTTCACCGAGCCGGTCTTCGAACGCTTGTCGCAGCTCGGGACGCCCGAGCTCCTTCTGCAAGTCTCCAGGCGTGACCAGCCGCTCTCCCACAGTGCGGCCGAGACTCTTTGCCATGCGCGCCTGATTCTTCGGAATTGCTCCCTGAAATCCAAATCGCTTTTGCTTTGGATTGAAGAGCATCCATACCGCAACGGTATCGGACAAACCTCCGGCCACGGTGCCGACTATCACGTGCACCGCAAACTGCACCCACACATTTTCCATGTTCACTTAGGTCTTCACCTGCTCCGCGGAGATTGTTGCTTCTGGTTCCGCTTGCGCCGCTATTGGTTGTTTCTTCCGCGGTCCGCGCGCAGGTGCAGAATCGGCGAGAACAGGCGCCGATGCAGGGAGCAGCATGAGATGGATTATCTCGTCCATCGTCGAGACGAAGGTGAACGCCATCTTCTGGCGAATTTCCTCGGGAATGTCGCGAAGATCCTTTTCATTGTTCGTGGGCATGATCAGATGCCGCAATCCGGCACGATAAGCAGCAAGAACTTTTTCTTTGACTCCGCCGATCTCGAGCACTTTGCCGCGCAGCGTGACTTCGCCCGTCAGCGCGATGTCCCGGCGCACCGGTCGCCTGCTCAGAACACTCGCGATGGCCAGAGTAACGGCTGCACCAGCGCTCGGCCCATCCTTTGGAATTGCGCCTGCAGGGAAGTGAACGTGCAAATCTGAATCCTTGAATTCATCTTCGTCGATGCCGAGCATTTCCGCGCGGGAGCGAACGTACGAGTACGCGGCGTCTACTGATTCCCGCATTACGCTGCCGAGCTGCCCAGTGACGGTAAGTCGTCCGGCGCCGGACATTCTGAGTGCTTCGATGAGCATGAGGTCGCCGCCGGTCGCAGTCCAAGCAAGACCAGTGACCACGCCAACTTCTGGTTGTTGGTCCGCCTCCTCGAGAGAGTACCGGGGATTGCCGAGTATCTCCGTCACCTTGTCGGCATCGATGATCCACGCACCTTCTTCGCCTTCGGCTTTGCGGCGCGCGCGGCGGCGCATGATCGAAGCAACGTCGCGCTCGAAGTTGCGAAGTCCCGCTTCGCGGGAATAGCGACTTGCGAGAAGCTCCAGAACCTCGTCCGTGAATTGAATGTCGTGATCGGTTATACCGTGCTCTTCCAGCAGGCGCGGAAGCATATACCGCCACGCAATCTCGACTTTTTCTTCAACGGTATATCCGGCGATGCGAATAACCTCCATTCGATCGCGCAGCGGAGGAGGGATGTCGTAGATGTTGTTTGCCGTGCAAATGAAGAGCACTGCCGACAGATCGAAAGGCACGTTCAGATAGTGATCGACGAATTCGTCATTCTGCGACGGATCGAGAACCTCGAGCATCGCAGCAGTAGGATCACCCGATGGGCCACCACCGCTCATCTTGTCGATCTCGTCAATCATGAGGACTGGATCGTTGACCTGCACCCGCCGCAGCGCCTGAATTACCAAACCGGGCATGGCTCCCACGTACGTGCGGCGATGTCCTCTTATTTCAGCTTCGTCACGAACGCCACCTACAGAGATGCGATAAAAAGCGCGGCCAATTGCAGTCGCGATAGCTTCTCCGAGTGAAGTCTTTCCGGTGCCTGGCGGGCCGACGAAACAGAGGATCGGTCCGTGCGGATCCCCGCCGCGCAGTTTGCGGACAGCGAGATACTCGACGATTCGCTCCTTGGCTTCATTCAAACCGTAGTGGCGACTGTCGAGTGCGTCCTCTACGGTCTTCAATTCGATTTCTTCGCGACCTGAACGGCGATCCCATGGAAGCGAAAGCAGCCAGTCGAGATAGGTGCGGATGACCTGATACTCGCTCGCTGCCGGAGAAAGCATGCGGAGTCTTTCTGTTTCGCGCTTCGCTTCCGCCGCTGCGCGCGGCGGAAGTTTGGCCTCCTCTATTTTTCTGAGAGTTTCGACAGCTTCCTTTTCACCGGGATCTGCTTCACCAAGCTCGGCCTGAATCGCGCGCAGCTGCTGTCGCAGGTAGAACTCGCGCTGATGCTGCTCGATCTTGATTTCTGTCTGCCGCTTTACGTCCTCGACAACATGGGCCCGGCCGACTTCGCGCTCGAGGCGCGTTAGCAGGAAACGCAGTCGTTGTGCGATATCCAGACGCTGCACGATCTCGTCTTTGTCCGAGATCTTGAAATTCATGTTGGTTGCAGCGAGATCCGCAAACCGCCCCGGATCAGACACGTTCATCCGTAGAATCGCAGGAACTTCATCCGGAATTCGGTCGACCATTTTCGCAAGCGTTTCCGCAGCGCTTACCACGCGGGCTACGAGCTCGTCACCCTCGCCCTGCTCGGGTGCGATTTCTTTTGCCATCTTCACGTGCGCAACCGGATACGGCTCGGTCTGCACGATCTTGTCGATCACGATTCGTCTCAATCCCTGAAGCGTGATTTGCACTGTGTCGCCGGGAAGATTGATTCGCTCGTGCACTCGGGCGGCAACGCCAACTCGGCCGACAAAGCGCTCGAGGTCGATAGGATCGTCGTGATCGCCCGCGGCGATAACGAGGGCGACAACCAGACCTGCTCCTTCGTTGTCGCGAAGCAATGCAAGATTCTCCGGCGCGCCCATTTGCACCGCGATCGTTCCGAGCGGATACACGATCGTCGAGCGCAGAGCCATCATCGGAAGATTGGCGGGGATCTCCGATTTCAGGATATCGTCTTTGCGAGACGGCTTCGCCATACTCAAAAACTAACTACGAGCCGGGACTCACGAATAACTGAAGCTCACAGGACCGTAACTGTTGTTCATTCCACCTGTTGTCGTAAAGTTGGTTCCATCGCCGGACGCTGCCGAGGGAATGGATGCAACCCCGGTAGTGTGAACTACCGTGTCGTCGAGGCAGTACTGATCCATTCCGATTTGCTCGGCGCTGACTATGTAATACTCCTGTCCGGGCATCAGTGTGACGGGGCCTGTCACTGCTTCGTAAACAAACTCATTGGGATTTCCCTTGGTGATGTCCACCATCACCTGGCTATTGGGCACCATTTGCTGCGTCGCGGCATGCACGATCCGCATCTCATGGATTCTCCCATTTCCAGGAATGAAATACCGCCCGAGCTGCTCGACATTGATCGGGTTCGAGCCCACGACAATCTTCATTCCAAAAAACCCGGCATCGAGGCTATGAAGAGTGCCCAGCGCAGGCGGCTGGTCTACGAAAGGTGTGAACTGTCCCGTGGCAGCAGGCGTTGCGCACGACTCATTTGATTGACTGCTTTCTCCGTTGGCGGTCTTCGCTTTTACGATGTAACAGTACTGCGTACCGTTAATAAGATTCTGGTCCACGTACGGAATTTCACTCAAGGCCACGGTATGCGTGTCGGGATACGGGCCACCCATTGTAGTTCCACGCGCAACATGAAACTCTGTGGCGCCAGGATAATCCTCCCACGTTACTGTAACCGACCGATTTCCCGCAGTCGCGGTGATGACCGGAGCAGGAAGAGGGTCCCGCACCTCGTCCAATCCAAAAACGATATCGCATCCGACAAAGCCGACGAGGGCCATGACGCCGAGCAGCAGCAAAGGAGCGAGAAATACGAAAGAGTCAATCATTACTCATCTCTCCATCGCCTCAGTACCAGATATTCACTGGCCCAAAACTATTATTTACGCCGCCCGTTCGTATGTACACTGGAGGTGAATCCGTTTTCACCGCACCTAGCACCGATGCTTCGGCCCTGGTGGTGACAACTGCAGTGTCATCGAGAAACTCATCCGCAGGGGCGGCGAACTCCTGACTCAATACGTAATAAGTCCGCCCCGGCACGAGATCTATCGTCGGCGAGAGTCGCTTAAACCTGAAGTTGCCTTCAACATCGCTATTCATATCGAGAGTAACGCTTGCGAGCACACCGTTGGCATTGCCGTCGACAAGGTAGACGGAATGCGGCTGAACAAAGCCGAGGTCGACAGCCCTGCCAAGCGCGCCGGCTTTGAGAGGATCAGCCCCGATTTGAAATGCCATTCCATAAAACGAGCCCGACGGGTTGGCGGTGCGGACCAACCCACCCGTGACAGTCTTTACGAATGCGCCATACGGTAATCGCGGAGTTGCAATGGCTTCATCCGATAGATCGCTTTCTCCGGCACTATTCACTGCCGTCACTCGGTAGAAATACTGAGTTCCATTCACAACGTCCGGATCGGGGTACGGAACCTCGTTGGGATGAACGAGTCGCTGCAACGGATAATCTGCGATGACATTCCCGGTCATCGTAGCACGGAACAGGTGGAACTGCGTAGCGTCGGGTGCGACGAACCAGTCGAGCAACACTTCTTTGTCGCCTGGCATCGCCGAAAGATTTATCGGTGGCTCAGGCGGCGGGATTGGCTGAGTCTCCTCGATGTCGAAAAACTGATTACAGCCGACGAAGCCAACCAAAGCCATCACACCAAACAACAGGAGTGGCGTGGCGAGGATGTAGTAATCGATCACGATCTCTGTCCCGTCGACTGCTCGACGGTTGGGGACACGGACATTTCGTCGCTCACCGATCCGTAACGAACACCCGTAATGAGGCCGTTCGAATCGATTGTGATAATCGTCGGCCAGATGTTGATGCCGTACGCTTTGGAAATGCTGCGATCTGCGTCGGGCAATGTGATCACACGATCCACGCTTTTCACCCGCGCGTCCACATGACGCGCTGATTTCTCGCCATCGCCGATCGCAATGATGACCGGCTCACCACCGGATGACGAAGCACTGAGTGACGCGATCGCATCCAAACTCGGTGACGATGTGCTTTTCCAGAACACAAGATTTACCTGCCGACCGACGAGCTTCCGCAAAGTCAGCTCGCGACCCGGTGCGTATTCAAACAAAAAGTTTGGCGGAGCCTGACCGATTCTTACTCCCGAGCGGAGAAGTTTCGTTCTTACCTTACCAGTGCGCACAAGCGATTTGCGCAACACATCGGTAAGCTCGCGAGCGTCGACTCTACCTTCCTTCCGCCACAGGACGTCGCGATTTGGTCCGAGGACTACTGTACCAGGCCGCGGTAAACTGCCCAATCCAATCAGCTTTTCCCACCCGCCGCTGTCTTCGGCGTAAACAACGCCCGGCGTGTATCGGGTTTTATGAAGCTGATCGCGCTCGACCACGGCGACGATTGCAGTTGTCGCATCGCTGCGACCACTCTCCGCAAGCGCGCGTGAGAGATCTTCGAGCGATGACGAAGCGCCGTCGGGAAAGTGCAAGATAAGATTCGGGGAGGCGCCGCGTTCCTCAGCAGCGGGTGCAGCTGCGTGACCGGTTACTTCCACCATTCCACCCGGTCCCGGCTGCGTCAGCGCAATCATTGCCATCGCGCCTTCCGTTTCAACACCGATGATTGGAAACGAGTTGAATCCGCAGTACGA
>DATLDN010000053.1:0-2679 GCA_035525855.1 Gemmatimonadaceae bacterium | reverse complement strand
GAGCGGTGGAATGCTGGCGCTCGAGGTCGATTCGCGCCGAGCCTCTCTGGTCGCGGAGATGGTGATGGCGCACGGTAGTTACATTGACGTAGGGGTTGCTCTCGATCTTACGGGGCGTGAGCGGTTCGTTTTCGCCTCTCGAGCCTGAACAGGAGATGACGTGGTTACCGCTGAAAGTTTACTGCAGGACAAAGCCCAGGAGCTCGGGCGAATAATCGGACAAAGCTCCGAATATCAGGCAGTGAGAAAATCGAGCGAAGCGCTGAACGCTGATCGCGATGCGGTCACCGCGCTCCAGGCGATGGAAAAAATTCGCCAGGATGCGCAGCGAATGATTCAGAACGGCGAGCAGCCTACGCAGGAAATGGAAAAGGAGCTCGACGAGCTGCTGTCGAAAGTGCAGGGAAATTCAGTGTATCAGCGAGCCATCGCCGCCCAGGAGAACTTCGATAAGGTGATGTACAAGGTGAATAACTGGATCATGGACGGCATGAAGAAAGGCGCAACAAGCTCGATTATCACGCTCAGCTGATTTTCACTGATGGAGCGGGGAAAGCTTGTCGTGTTCGAAGGTTCGGAAGGAGCCGGTAAATCCACGCAGCTCAGAATGCTGGCGAGTCGCATGAGTGCGGCCGGCATCCCTGTTGTTCCGCTTCGTGAGCCCGGCGGCACCGTTGTTGGTGACAAGATCCGCAACATTCTGCTCGATCCCGACAGTGAGCTCTCGCCGTCAACGGAAGCGCTTCTCTTCATGTCGTCACGCGCGGAGCTCGTACAGCGGGAGATCGAGCCTGCTCTGAAAAGAGGCGACATTGTTCTGATGGATCGCTTTTTTCTTTCGACTTACGCTTATCAGATTGCCGGACGCGGATTGAGCGAGAGTGATGTTCGCGCAGCGAATTGCCTTGCTACCGGCGGTCTTGTCCCTGATCTGACTCTCATACTCGAGTTTCCGGTCGCCGACGGAATTGAGCGTGTTTCGCAGCGAGGCGCGCATGATCGTATCGAGCAATCGTCAATTGATTTTCATCAGCGCGTAGAGCACGCATTTGCCGAAGCAGCGACGCCTGAATGGCAGCGAATGCACGCCGAGTGTGGCCCGATCTCACTTGTGGATGCGCGTGGTACGCGCGACGATGTTTCTATGAGAGTTGTCGAGGCACTGCTCGACGCTATGCCCGCACGATTCTCTGCGCTCGTCGACGAGGTGAAGACGTGAGTCTCGACATCACTCCAGGAATTCGCTCGCGAACTGTAACTGTCGCCGCACTGCTGACTACGTCGATGTTCACCGGTGGCTGGCTCATCGTGCGCGGAACTCATGAGACGACGACAACACCCGCCGAAGCGCAGCGTCTGTTCAGTCAGGTTTTCAACCATGTCGAGCGGTTCTACGTCGACTCGGTTCCGCCCAACGCACTTTATCGGAAGGCTGTCGATGGAATGTTGTATGAGCTCGAAGATCCGTACACCTCACTCCTTCCGCCGGACAAATTTGGACGTTTGACCGAAGCCACGACGGGCAATTACGCGGGCGTCGGATTACAAGTGGACGTTCGCGACGGATGGATCGTCGTGATTGCGCCAGCGCCGGGTAGTCCTGCCGAACGTGCGGGAATTCAGCCGGGTGATCGCGTGGTGGAAGTTGGTGGTCGCTCTGCTAAGGGTTGGACGCTGGATGAAGCGATGGCGGCGTTCCGCGGGCCGCCCAACACAAAACTTTCGCTCCGCATCGAACGTCCCGGAATGATTTCGCCACTGCCGTATACACTCGAGCGAACGCCGCTCCATCAAAGTGCGGTGCGCCGAATTGCGATGCTGCCAAACGCGGTGGGCTACATCGACCTCAAGGCATTCAGCGATTCGACGACACGCGAGCTGACGAGCAGCATCAACGCCCTCAGTGCCAAAGGAATGAAGTCGCTCATCCTCGACATGCGTTCCAATCCAGGCGGTTTGCTCAACCAGGGATTGGCCGTTGCAGACATGTTTCTCGGCGCCGGGCAGCGAATCGCGAGCTTGAAGGGGCGGACCGACGCCAATCGCGAATACAACGACACAACTGCACAACGGTGGCCGGGACTTCCTCTCGTAATCCTCACCGATGACCGGAGCGCGAGCGCAGCAGAAATTGTTGCTGGTGCGCTGCAGGACCATGACCGCGCGCTGGTCGTTGGCGAGCCTACATATGGAAAAGGAAGCGCGCAGAGCATTATCTCTCTTGGCGCAATCGGCGGATTGAAGATCACAACAGCGCGGTGGTATACACCGGCGGGCCGCTCGATCAGCCGTCGCGCCATTCGCGATGACAGCGACACGGAAGAGGAGCCTGCGCAAAAGTTCAAGACCGATGCGGGACGCACCGTTTTTGGCGGAGGAGGAATTGCTCCCGATGTCGTGACCGCGGATTCAACGTGGCGACGGCAGTCCCGAGTGCTGCAGATGGCGCTTGGCCGCAAGGTTGGGCAGTTCCGTGATGCAATCACGGACTACTCACTGGCGCTCAAGGCAAAAGGCGAAGTGAAGTCTCCACAGTTTGTTGTGACGCCGGAGATGCTCGAGGAGGTTTGGAAGCGAATGGTTGCGCGAGGCGTGGAGATTCCGCGCATGACCTACGATGAGTCGGCGCCGCTCGTCTCTTCGCTGCTGGCCTACGATATCGCGCGCTATGTGTTTGGG
>DATLDN010000048.1:0-6367 GCA_035525855.1 Gemmatimonadaceae bacterium | reverse complement strand
TGAGCCTCATTGGCAGTTTTGACATGAGTGTCCCAACGCTGACGAAGCGAGCGTGAACCAGTGAATGTCAAAACTGTCATGCCAGCTCATGCATAACTCCCCTCTCACATCCCCGGCGCACCAAACGTCAGAAGATAAACTGGATATCCACCGTGTCCCGAACTGGTGTCCCATCGGCTTTCACGCCCGGCCGGAACCGAAGAGATAGCAACACATCTCGCAATTTTTTGTTGTAGCCATTGTCACGCGACGGATTGAATCCGAGCAGCGTCGCCTTTCCCTTCTCGTCTACATCGAAAAACGCGACGAGATGATAGCCCTTCAAACTCGCAGGTGCCGGAAGCGGCGGAAGAAAAAATTGTGTCGGTGTCGGCGGATACGCGCCGGCTGGTCCGCCACCTGTTCCAGGACCAACGCCGGTCCCCGTCCCGGTACCAATGCCTGAGCCGACTCCACCCCCAGTGCCCGGCCCCGCGCCTGGACCACCGCTCGTACCGACTCCACTAGTCCCGACGGGACCCGTTGCAACAGCAGTCGGTGGCGCCGGCTGAGGTGTTGGAGCAGCGGGCGGAACGACGGGCTTTGGCGGAGGAATCACCTTCGGTGGAACCACAACCTGAGCTACTGCATCAGGCGCCGGCTTGAGCCTTACATACTGAAGTCGTTCACCAGCACTCCGGCTGCCGCCTCCACCACCACCGGCGGGACCCGGCCCACCTCCACCCTCTGCGTGCTCACCCTTGAAGTCGGGAGTAGACGCGAGGGGGTAAAGAATCGCCAGAATGATGAGCACATGCACAAAAAGAGAGGCGGCGACACCCTTCCACCGCCCCTCTCTTCTGCTCGGAATGCCGACTGGCGGCCGATAGTGAGTTTCTACGTGGTTTCCTTCGGCGACATGCCGATTACCTTGACGCCCGCACCGCGCGAAACGTCCATCGCATAAATCACGTCTTCGTACTTCACCTTCGGATCACCCTTCACGAAAATGATTTTCTCCGGACGATCCTTGTAAATCTCGGTCAATCGCTTGAGAAGATCGGGTTTCGTAACGGGCTGCTTGTTGATCAGATACTTCTGCCCTGGCAGAACTTCGAGAACGATCTGCGGTGGCGGATTTGCGCTCTGCTCCTGTTCCGACGGATCAGGCAGCTGCAGATCGATCGCCTTACGAGACATCGGAACGACGAGCATGAAGATGATCAACAGCACGAGCAGCACGTCGATCATCGGCGTTACGTTGATATCGTTGGTAAGACCTTTGGGACCACCGGCTGTCATTGCCATTATTTCTTCTCTCCTGCCGGCGGGGCACCACCGAGCATGCGATCAGTCTGTACGAGAGAAACCGTTCCAGGTCTCTGATCGGTAATCATTCCCGACACTGCGACGCCATTGTGCGACGCAATATCGAGCGCATCGAGAATCTTTCCGTACTCGAGGTCTTTATGAGCCTTTACGTACAGCAGCTTGTCTTCGGTGCGATCGTCGTAAATCGACTTGAGCTTCTCGCCAAGCGTCGCGTTTTGAATCGGCTGCTTGTTGAGGAAATACTGGCCATTCGCGTCGATTCCCAGAACCTGATCCCGCTCTTCCTCGGGATGCGGCTTGAGATTCGTGCCCTGCGGCGGAATCGCCTGGAATCCGGCGCTGATCGCCGGGACAACAAGCATGAAGATGATCAGCAGAACAAGCATGACGTCGATCATCGGCGTCACGTTCGGCTCCGCTTTTACTTCACCCCTGTTGCCAGTTGATGACATCGCCATAAGAAGGATCCTCCCGGATCAGGTCGTGATCAGGTAGAGATCGGGCCGGCGGTCGATGCTGTTGTGTTGAACTCGCGGGTGAAGCGCGAACGACCGAATTCGCCGCTCACATTCTTGATCATGTAGTCGATCATTTCCTTCGATGTGTACGTCATTTCCGCCGTAAGGTTGTCGATCTTCACCTGGAAGTAGTTGAACAACCACACTGCCGGAATTGCAACGAGGAGTCCGAAGGCCGTCGTGATAAGAGCTTCGGCGACACCGGCGGAGATCGCGGACAATCCGCCTGATCCCGACGCGGCCATTCCAACGAATGCATTGACGATTCCCATCGTCGTTCCAAGAAGTCCTACGAACGGCGCGGTTGCACCGACCGTCGCAAGAATTCCAAGACCACGCTTGAGGTCCGTCACCGTCATCAGCATCTCACGCTCGACAGCGCGCTCGGCAGAGTTGATGTCACCCACAGTAACAGTGCCATCCTGAATGAGCGGCTTGATCTCAGTAAGGGCGCCGCCAAGCACGCGTGCGACATGCGATTTCTTGTATTTCTCGGCGAGTGTGACTGCTTCGTTCAGATTGTCCTCTTCGAGGAACTGCGAAAATTCCGGTGCGAACTTCCGCGTCTCACCCTGAGCGGAGCGAAGATCCCACCATTTCTTGATGGCGACTGACATTGACCATACGGACATGATTGCAAGGACGACGACGATGCCCTTTGCGAATGGGCCCATCTGTCTCCAAAGGTCGAGCAGCGAGAGATTCATTACGTGTCTCCGGTAGTTGGGTTATCTGTCGAGCTTGAACTGAAAACTTTGCTGGACGAGCTGTTTCACTTTGTGCCCGCCCACTTCGGCGGCGTAAAAGCGCATTTGCGGCAGCGCTGATCGCACCGCTGCACCGAAGAGATCGTTGGTCGCCTTCAGGACCTTGAAGGTCGACATGTCGGCCTTTCCATCTTCGTTCACGACGAACTGCGCCTGCACTTCTCCTTCGACGCCGGATGAACGCAGCGCGTCAGGATAGCGCGGAGTTCCCGTTCCGGGGATTTGCTGCACGGGCTTCTCCACCTGGAACTCGAAGTACGGCTGGTCACTGATCTTCTGTGGCGTTCCACCCTCGACGCCTTTTGCGATTCCACCCTTCACGCCCTTTCCGCTGAAGTCGGCTTCGTTCGTAACGGCTTTGTTGAGGTCGATTTCGGGAAGCTTGATCGGGATCTCGACTGGTGCGCGCAGCACTTGAAATCCCTTCGGCGGTGGGGCCTTCATTACTTCTTTCGGTGGGGGAGGCGGAGGCGGCGGCTCTTTCGGCTTTGGCGGCTCCTTTTTCATTTCGACGAACTGGATTTTCTCCTGCTTCGTCTTGTCGTCTGCAATCCCGGCCTTTGCCGTCGCAACGACAGCGGCGCCGATCAACGCGCCGTGAAATACGAAACTGAAGACAGTACCTCCCATCGATTTTTTCTTGGCTCGTTTCGATTCGATTAACTGATTGAACATTGAGTCACCGAGTTTGATTTCGTTGTATCGAAGATTATTTCGCGCGGTGCCCGGAGGTAATGGCACGAAGATTAAGAATCAATGAAATCGGCTTAATCGATTTTTCACGCGGCTCCGTTGTCATTCGGTGGCTGAGGTGGAAGCGGCAGTGTGACCGTGAATAAACTTCCCCTGCCGAGTCTCGATGACGCAGTTAGAGTGCCACCGTGCGCTTGTGCTATCCATTGACTGATCGCGAGACCGAGTCCGAACCCACCTCGCTCTGACAATCGCGACCGCGCGCGGTCCGCTCTCCAGAACCGCTCAAAAATGTGAGGCACGTCCGCGGCGGCGATACCGATTCCAGTATCGCGCACTGCGAATGTCACGTTGTCCGGATGAACTCCAAGTCCCAGCTCCACCTTGCCGCCAGCGGGCGTGTACTTGATTGCGTTCGTTACAAGATTCAAAAAAAGCTGACGCAATCGCGTTGGATCTCCCATTACAGTCACGTCAGCCGTGAACGGAAAGTTGACGGATACGCCCGCGCCTTCGCCCAGTATGAGAGCCGTTTCGTAAATGTCCTGAACGAGTGGCTTGAGTGCGATCGGCTCGCGATGAATATCGAACCGGCCTTCATCTGCACGCGCCAGTGTCAGCAAGCTTTCGACGAGGTCGGCCATGCGCGTCGTTTCCTGCAGCGCCTCTTCCAGCGCAATCATCCTCTCACTCGCCGACACGGGGTCGCTCATCGCGCGCTCCACGTCTGCACGCAAAACCGCGAGCGGAGTCTTGAGCTCGTGACTGGCGTCCGCGGTAAATCGGCGTAGTCCAAGGAATGATGTCTCGAGCCGAGCGATCATGGCGTTCAATGTTCCGATGAGCTGCTGGAATTCCTGACCGGCATTTTCGATATTCAGCCGGCGGTGAAGACTGCGGCCGTCGGTGATTGCCGCAACATTCTTGTTGATCGTGTCGATGCGTTGCGCTGTGAGTCCGGATACAGCCCACACTCTCCATCCGGCGAGCGCGATAATAATTGGCGCAATGAAGAACAGGACGATCCGGTATTCCCTCGGCAGCACAGTGACTCGGGATGTCGGAACTCCAACGATCACACGCCCCGTAGATTCGGCGCCGCCAACTACTGCGCGGGAAAAAAGTACGACCTCTTCTACGTTCGGAAGCTGAGCAACTCCGGCTGAGTCATTCGGGAGAACCTGAACTTTCGCGACGAGCGAATCGGCTTCGTCGCTCGACAGCCTTCGAACTGCGGTGGACTGGTAAAGTGGTGTTCCAAGCTTGTCGAGCACGACGACGTAATCGGGAAATGCATCGAGCAGTGCGCGCAGGCGAGGCGTTATGAGCAGAGCTTCGGAAACCGTATCCGGTCCAACGATTACTGATTGCGCTGCTTCGCCTGCATCGCGAATCAGAGTCGACGCAACGTCGGCTTCAGTTGCGGCGTAGCGCGCGACGTCGCGATAAATGGACGCGTTTCTGACCGTCCATACAGTCAGTGCGAGAGTGGCGGTGACTGCAACCATCGCCACGACAAATCCAACGGTGAGGTTTGTTCGCGTGGAAGCCACGCGCGATTACCCTTTTGGCGAAATGCCGTCGGCGCGAATTACGTAGCCGACACCGCGAATCGTGTGGATCAGCTTGGTTCGATGTGACGCGTCGATTTTTTTCCGCAGGTGATTGATCACGACGTCGACGATATTCGTTCCGGGGTCGAAGTGATAGCCCCACGCGTATTCTGTGATGAGCGTTCGGCTCATCACCCGCCCTGCGTGACGCATCAGATACTCGAGCACTGTGTATTCTTTGGGCGTGAGCTCGATCGACGTACCGTCTCGTGCTACTTCGCGCGTATCGAGATGCAGCTCGAGGTCCGCAACCTTGAGAGCAGGTGATGCAAGAACGCGCGGTCGTCGAGATAATGCTTCGACACGCGCGAGTAATTCCTCGAACGCAAACGGTTTCGTGACGTAATCGTCTGCGCCGGCGCGTAGCGTTTGCACCTTGGAGTCGATTGCATCCTGCGCCGTGAGCACGAGCACCGGGCGCTCGAACCCGCGCCCGCGAAGATCATTGAGCACCTGCATTCCCGGTTTTCCCGGGAGGCGCATGTCGAGAATCACGAGATCATAATTCCCTGTGGTCGCCATTCGCTCGCCTTCGTCGCCCGACACAACGAGGTCGACACCCCATCGCTGCTGCTCGAGGCCGCGTTTTACAAATTGGCCAACCGTCGGATCATCTTCGATCACGAGGATTTTCATCTGAACAATTTAAGGCGATCTCATTACCGGCGAATTAAGAATCAATGAACACTGCACTACTGACTGCTGACTAAGGGCACTGCTGACTGCTGACTAACAGCACTGCTGACTGCTGACTAACAGCACTGCTGACTGCTGACTGCTGACTGGAGGACGGGTTTGATTGCGCGCACTCATTTTTGGTTTCGCGGCGGCCGCTGACAGTTGATACGCTTAGGCGTGAATAAACCCACGAAAGAGGTAAAGGCGAGCGACAGCAAGGATCCCCTCTGGCGAATGAGGGCGTATCAACTGGCGGCGGCTTTGCTGGACGAATCATGGCCGGATGTAGAAGCGTTGGTGCAACATCCCGGAACGATTAGGACTGCCGGACAACTTTATGAGGCCGTCGGCTCCATCGAAGCAAATCTTGCGGAAGGCTACTCGCGGAGCTCCGGTCGGGATCGTGCGCGATTTTTCGAGTACTCGCTAGGCTCCGCGCGCGAAAGTCTGGTGTGGTATCGTGCGGCCAGGCCGGTGATCGGGATCGAGACAGCGACAATTCGCATGGACAAACTGGAGGAAATCCGGCGCTTGCTGATTGCGATAGTCCCCCGAGAGCGAACGCGCACGATTTATCCGGGTGCGGCTCGACACTCGCCTGCTCCGCCGCGAGAGCGCCGAATTATTCGGGACTCTGAATAGCGCTGCAACGTCGCCGGTGCGCAGTGCCGTTAGTCAGCAGTCAGCAGTGCCGTTAGTCAGCAGTCAGCAGTGCTGTTAGTCAGCAGTCAGCAGTGCTGTTAGTCAGCAGTCAGCAGTGCTGTTTAGTCAGCAGTCAGCAGTGCCG
>DATLDN010000025.1:0-17783 GCA_035525855.1 Gemmatimonadaceae bacterium | reverse complement strand
GTGGCGACGACCAGCTCATGCCGAGCGGAAGTGACAGCATAGCCAGGCCGTCGTAGAAAATCTCGGGTCGTGCCCCGAGTGATTTCGCCATCCGCGCGAAACCTTCGGCGAGTGGTTTCACGAAGCTGTTTTTGTCGTTCGCTAAAACGGCTATTCGCATCAGGCGGATGGTGTCTCGAAGTCTTCGAGCTCGAAGCGTCGTCCCAGCTGATCGAGTTTCGGCTCGACCCAGCTGCGCGTATCGGTATCGAGCAGTGCGAGTGGATCTGTGCGCATCTCGTCGACAAAAAACTGCGTCAGCGTTCCCGCGTCAGACGCGAGCAGTTGGGAATACTCCTCAGATCGAATGCATGCGCCCGCATTTAACGCGCGTGACAGTAGACCGGACCAATCATACTCGAGACCCATGCCCATTGGCCGCACGTGGTAATTCAGAGAACCGCTTGTCTTGCTTCTGCGCCCGTCGGTAACTATTCCGGGAAACATCTTATCGTACCGATAGGCTGGTCCACCGGCGACGCGCTCAGCATAATGCACGATCGTGTTGTAGTGGAACGTGTCGCCGTAGTAAAGGATGACCCCATCTGTTTCGACGAGTCGCGAGAATAGCGAATCGTCGCCGAACGGATCTGTTTTTTCACCCCACTCGAGATCAAGCGCTTTACCCGTTCCGGACGCTGAAAATATCGGAATTGGAGTACGCCAGTCGGCAACGCGCGTACGAAACCGTTCGGGAATCGGACCAAGCTGCGATTCATCGTTCGCAACGTCGAAAGATTTCGTGCGCGGAAAATCGTAGTTGAATGCAGGCATCCACAACGAACGGCCATCGGTCGAAGCGTGAAGCAGATCGATGTGCGAATCGGTGAAAGCGCTGCGATCCTTCGTGCGGGGAACAAGCGACGCTGCGCGAAACGGGTCGGAGTGAACGAATACCGGCCCGCTTCCCAGTCCCGACAGCAAACCAGCAATTGCCGCTGACGCGCTCACTGCTGCTTGAATCGATGACTCACTGGAACGGCGGCGATCGTAATTCGATGCGGGCAAAGCTGCTTCTGCAAATGTGCGCGAAAATGCGCCATCAATTCCCTGCGCTCGACCTTCGCTCCCGGCGCCGGCTCGGCGATGAGCTCGATATGCTGCCCAGTGATGGGATTCGTAACGCCGTGGGCTTTTGCGCGCAGCACGCCAGGGTAAAGCAATGCGATTCGCTCCACCTCCCCCGGTAGAATCTTCAGCCCGCCAACATTGATCACTTCCTTCGCGCGACCGACAACCTTGATGAATCCGTCCTCCTCTTCGACGATGTCGCCTGTGTCATACCATCCGTCGATGAAGGGCGAAGGAGCATTGAGATACCCCAGCATCCGATTCGCCGAGCGAATGTGTAGAACCTTGTCGACGATGCGGGTTTCGATTCCTTCGCCGCCAATCTTCATCCAGAGGCTATCACGTGCACGCGAGCGTACGTGAAAAACACCGAGCTCCGATAGTCCGTACGTTTGACGGAAATCGACGCCAGGAAGCTTTGCGCAAAGCGTGTCGAGCGTGCTCTGATCCATGCGCTCGGTTCCGTACGTGATCACCCGGAGCGATTGATAATCCGCATCGAACACTCCGGCGAGGAGCATCATCCTCAGGAACGTCGGAGTGGCGGGCAAAAGCTCGACCGAATGCGTCTGCATATCACTCGCAATTCGCTCCGGCGCACGCTCGGCGGGTACTATCACGACTCCTTTGTTGAACAGCGTGTGCAGCAGAGTGTTGATGCCGCCGGCATGATCGAACAACAGGAAATTCAGTGTGCGAAGTGACGGTCGCGGTGTCGCAAATTTCGCAACGAAGTTCTGAAAGTCGTGGAGAATCGCCTTGGGGCGTCCCGTGGTACCGGACGAAAAAAATATTATTCCCGGATGTACGCGTTGCCTGATCTCGTCAATGAGATCGTTCGACTCGGTCGCTGACCGTTTCTTTCGCGTCTCTCGATCATCGCCCCGAATTACGTACTGCGCGAAACCCGACTCGAAGAAATACTCATGGTCTGCCTCGGTGCCGTGTGTGAGCGGCATGAGGATGGCGCCCATGTCGAGCAATCTGAACGACAGTGCAATGCTGTCGGCGTCGAAGTCGCCGATGACGGCGACGATGTCGCCTTGCTTGATTCCATCGAGGCGTGGATCTTCGCGCCTGCTCGATTCCTCTATTTGTGCGAAGCTGAGCGTTTCATTCGGTCCGATCAGAAACGGTCGCTCGCGGTCACCCTGACGGCGGGCGAGATCCTCGAGCAATCCGCTCACGCTTATGCGCCGCCGACGTAGATCGTCTGGCCTGTGATCATCGAGCTCTCCGGTCTCAAAAGCAGAGAGACGATATTCCAGACATCCTCGGGCTCTCCCTGGCGTGCGATCAACTGTTGCGCGACGACGTTGTCGATTTTTTCCTGCGCAACTTTTTCGAGTAATCCGGTCGCAATCGGGCCCGGAGCGACACTATTCACAGTCACTCCGTGCGGAGCCATCTCTCGCGCGAACACACGCGTGAATCCTTCAACTCCAGCCTTCGATGCCACGTACACGGCTTCACCTTTGATCGCGAGGGGAACGCCAACTGTGGAGAAATTGATGATGCGTCCATTGCCACGTTTGATCAGTGCCGGTGCTACGGCCTGACAACAGTAGATCGTTCCCAGAAGATTAGTGTCGATGATTTTCTTTACCGTTTCCGCAGGCGTCGTCAGAACGAGATTCATCGACGCGATTCCCGCTGCGTTGATCAGCGCGTACACCGATTCGTCGCGTCTTAGATCATCCACTCCCGCTTTCACTGACGCCGCATCCGCGACATCCACGATGCGCGTTACGTACGGCAGATCTTTAGTTGGCTTTCGTCCGAGGCCGATGACTTTGTACCCGGCTTCGTGAAGGCGTGTTGCGCAGTGCGCGCCGAGTCCGCGCGATGCGCCGGTTACGACAATCGTGTCCGTCAAGCGGGCTGAAGCTCGGACAGATGACGCGAGAGTGAGCCGACGCTTCGAAGTACACTTCGCGCTTCGGACATCGCGCTGTCGCTTGTCCAGTCCCACTGAACACCGAGTTGTTCTTTCGCGAAATCCTCTACTGCGAGGAGTAGAACGACGAGATCAGCGGAATCGACGACACGATTCTGTCCGACGAGAATCGTTTCGGGTGTTATCGAATCCCGGGTCGCTCCGGTGAGGTTGGCAACCTCTTCGCGGATGAACGCTTCGATTTCAGGATAAGTCATTAGTGTAGAACTTAAATGTGTACGGGAGGGCAAGCAAAACGGGTTCACACCGCTGATTAACCCGTCGAGTTTTCGGTCAATGGTTCTCGGCCATCGGCTTTCGAGCAATGGGTTGTCGGAACCCAAAACGCAGAACCCGTTAGCTGACTGCCGAGAACTATTGACTCAAAACCCAATGGGTAATTTTCTTATCTTGAAAAGACGACCATTGTCCGTGTCCCGGGATGCGACGGCCGAATTTCCACCCCCGGGAAATTGCGGCGCACAACAGAGATGAAGTTGTCGAGCGAGTACCACCCGAACGAATCCGGCGCAGCATTGTAAGCAGGAAAGAATGCTCGATCACTCGTAATCATTGGATCATCGATCGCAACGAATTCAACGCAGAGGTACTTCCGACCCAACCCCGAGAAAATCGACGAGACCTGCTCGAATGTCAGACCCTGGCCGAGCGAGAGGTGATGAATCACGGCAAGCGCGAGAACCATGTCGCACTGAAGACGCGCGTTCGGACGGGGATAAAGCGGCTCACTTCCTCCGATCCTAGACAAGGATGGCTCACCCGGGAATTCTAGCGCGGGGCGGTCGGGCAATGGTTGAGTCAGGTTTGCAACCAACGGTAGAATCGGCAACGAATCCCGGCAAGCCGCCGCGTACAGTGAATCGATCGAAGCCTCATCGAGATCAACAGCCACGACCTTGGAGCCGAGTCGAGCCGCAAGGATCGAAAACCATCCGGTATTGCTGCCAAGGTCCAGGACAGTCTTCGGATGGCGCTCGACTAAAGTGTTCCGCACCGAGTGTTGCTTCGCATTCCAGTCCGGCGTTGGCTCGATAGAAAACGCTTCGTTCTTTTCTTCGTAGTAGCTGCTGTACGCACTTCCCTTCAACGCCACATCCATTCGACGTAGTCGCTTTTCGATCAGGCGAAAGAACCGGCGCTTTTGCGGTCCCTTCTCGATCAATGCAAGGCGCAAGCGTCTATCAGCGAGCTCATATGCGATCCGCGCGGCGCGATCATCTGCGAAAACTTCGCGACGAGTAATCACTGAGTCCGCGGAATTAAGAGCCGTCTCGTACAGCCGCCGGCGTGCTTCCGCATGGCGACCGCGTTTCATCATCTCCAGTGGTAAGCCGAAGTAAGGCTCGTACATGAGGCGGTAATTCTCATACGTCGCCACAGAATCAGAATCCCACAAGCGCGCAATTCCCTTTTGCGCCGGAGCGTTGGACAAGTGTGACTGACTGCGAAGCTCAGGTGCCGGAATGATCGACGTAAAGTCCACGAACTTCGGCGTCGTTCCGTCGAACAAAATATTGTATGGGTGCCAATCCTTCAGAGTAAGGCCGTGCTTACCCAACACCTGAAAGAGCTCGACGTGAAATAGCGCGGCATCGCGCAGCATCGAGGCTGACCACTCGTGCGGATAGGTTACAAACGGAACACGTTCGTGCTCTAGAACCGTTTCATATCCGAGCTCCGGATGGGGATCGTCCCGCAGCTCCTGAGTGGAAATTATTCCGTGGCGGAACAGATCATCGCGTTCACAACGATCCAGAATGTCTCTGACCGCTTTGGCGTCGCCGCGATAAATCCCGCGAAGAACCCTGTCGCCGCTGACGAATGCTTCGCCCGAGGTATCGAACCCAACAAGGCGGCTGACGCCGCGGGTGGTCAGCCCCGCCCCCAATCATCGGAATCGGCGATTTCCACGAGGTCGCGACCCATCACGAAATCCTCGCCCGCAATGATGTGCTCGCAGATAAAATCGAGAAACGGGTCTGCGCCCGGCAGAAGCTGACCACGACGCTCGTGCTGAAGGTTCCACCAGATCGAGCTGGGATCTCGCACAATGGGAAGCGGCACCTGGCGCTGCACGAAATACGAATAGGCGTAAGCGCGAGCAAGGCGGATCTGCTCTTCGCTAAGCGGCCCGAGCTCGTGCGCCTTCCGCAGAAGCTCTCGATACGATTCAATGTTGAGCCCATCATGCGTGAACCCCTTGCCGCCGTAATGAGCCTCACCAGAAAGAATCATCGGCTTGCCCTGCACAGCCAGCTCGAGACCCGATGTGCCGTATACCGAAACACCACCGTCGAGGAGCTGAAAGAATTCGAGCGGGCTGATCTCTTCCTCCGCCGGAATCAGCCGAACGTGATCGGGAAGATTTGGGAAATTCGTCTCGATCAGACGTTGAACTCCAGCGGCCGGATTATCATACGCTTCGATCGGATGAACCTTAATCAGCCACTGAACATCCGGTAGATCACAAATCTGCTTTACTGTATCAACCATCCATTGATCGAAGGACTCGTAAGCCATTGGGGAATAGTCAGATACGCTATCCCAGTTAATGTGGGCCATGATGCCCCACACTGGCTTCCCCGGCTGCAGATTGTACTTCTCGCGAAAGCGATCCACCTCGCCCGTGTACTTCTGCAATCGCTTCATGTCGAAGCTCACACGCTGATGGTAACGGCGATCGAGAAACCCTCGGAGACTCTCCTCATCATCCGCGGTGAGCGGCGTGCGTTTTCGTTTCTCCCACGCCCGTTCGCTCAGCTTATGGAAATCGATTCGCGACGCATCCTCGATGTGGCGAAAGAAAAAGCGTGAAGTCAGGTACGAGGCCTTCCATCCCGTAACTGGAATGCCGCGGTGGAGAGCAGTGTGAAGCGCCGGGCCCCAATCGACGTAAGTACCGTGGGACATGAACACACGCATTGGCTTGAACCGATCGAAAACTTTGCGCGCCGCTTCTGCGGAGACGAGCGCGCTATAGGCGTACTCGCGTACGATGTCCTCCCCTTCGGCCAACGGCGCACCTTGGAGGTACCGCGTAATCGTGGACAACACGTTCCGCCCCACGAGAACGCCGTTGTGCCTCAGCTCCCCAACGTTCGTTCGGTCGAGAGTCATGGCCCGCTCCCGAAACGTCTCACGCTCTTCGGGAGACACATAGTCGCCAGTCGACGAATACGGAATTCCGAGAATATCCAGAACGCCGCGGGTGGAGCGAATGCATTTCGCGCACGTCTCCGCCCATCTCTCCAACGGAAGACCAGTTGTTATCTCGCGGACGACACATGCCTTGTATGGCGCGTCGCAGATTATCGCGTGGACGTTGTATCCGCGCAGACGCAACGCAGCCGCGATGACACCTTCGACATGCAGCAACAGCGGCATACCACCGGGAACCCAGAACAGAATCGTAGGCGCCTCTGATGGCGACGGTGCTGCGCGGTTGTAGAGCTGCTGCATCTTCCACCGGCGATGCTCGTCGGTGTGCTTGAATAATCGCTGCGCGCGCGCCGGCATTCTGTTGATGGCGCGCCACGCGGCAGCCCTGATCCTTGGCGGAACTTTCTCTTTGACTTTAGACACGGTTCTTAATTTCGGTGTAGCAGCTCAGCTTACCCCAGGTCGCCGGCGCTGCCCGCAACTTTCTCGAACGCGAGCACGACGTCCATCAAATCCTGCTGCGTGACGCCGGCACGACAGACGTTAGTGACCATGAGCTCCTTCTCCCACATTCGCTCGGCAACGGGGCAAATACCCCGCTCGTAGCTGACGCTTCCCCTGTAGCCTTCATACGTAAAGGGAAACCCGCGTGAGCCAAACGCGATGCGTTTCTGGTACAGCGGCGCATAGTACAAAGGCTCGGTGTAGCCGGCAATCACTGGAATACCTTCGGCCCCGAGTGCTTCAACAAAACGATTTCTGTTGATGCCAACGACCGTTTCGTCGAAGCGAATTCCATACAGGTAATACCCGTGTTTCACATCGGAGTTTGGCTTCGGGCCGGTAATTCCCGGAATTTTTGTAAGATGAGTGGTCAGGTATTCGGCGGCTTCAATCCGTGGTGCCAGAAGCCCCTCGAGTTTCTTCAATTGCTCGCTGCCAATTGCGGCTTCGATCTCGGTCATTCGATAGTTGTGGCCCACCATGTTGACGAGATCAGTAACTCCCTTGCCCTCCACAACCATCTCACCATGATTGCGGATTAGCTGCAATCGCTCGGCGAGCCGATCATCGTTTGTGACGACGACCCCTCCTTCGCCGGTGTGAATGGTCTTGTGATAATTCAGACTGAAGACACCGATGTGGCCGAGTGTTCCGGCGTATCTGCCTTTATAGAGTGCGCCCGGGGCTTGTGCAGCATCCTCGATCACGATCAGCGAATGACGCTTCGCGAGATCCATGATGGGATCCATGTCTACCGGATGTCCGAGGATATCGACCGCCATGATCGCGCGCGTATACGGCGTGATGCAGCGCGCTATCGTCTCGGCCGTGACGTTGAACGTTTCGGGGTCGATATCGGCGAACACGGGAATCGCGCCGTAGACGAGAGCCGCTGATGCAGATGCAGTCATCGTGATCGGCGAAACGATTACTTCGTCGCCTGGGCCAAGGCCTGCTGCGCCCACAGCCGCGTACAATCCGGACGTCGCGGAATTGACGGTCACCGCATGGCGAACCTTGAAATAATTTTCCCATTCGCGCTCGAGCTTCTGAACGCGCGGGCCTCCGTAAAATTTCGGTGACCACGTTCCCATAAAATCCGAAAGCACGCCTGAGTCGAGAACCTCGCTAACAGCGAGCTTCTCTTCCTCTCCAGTCGTTATGTATCGGGGAAACGGCGCGCTGCGAACAGGCTTGCCGCCAAGTATGGCAAGCCGACTCATCCAGTTCGCGCCGGTAGGGTATGGGTCATCAGGTAATTTTTACGTTGTGTCCGTGGTTCACAGATCGGGCCGCCGCGTCGGCAATTCGCATGGCGGCAAGGCCATCGGCACCAGTGCATGCTGGCTGGCGATGCAAGGTAACAGCATCGACCGTATCCTCGACAGCATTGAGGAGCAGATTGCGACGGTGTCCTAAATTTAATCCCGTCGGTTGAAGCTCAGTGTACCCCGAATAACGAGGGCTTGGGTGAGCCCGCGAGACGGTAATCTCGTGCCCTGAATCCGTGATTTGAACGCGACCGCGTTCCAGCACGATATCCATCTCGAACAGGGTGAAGTTTCGTGCATCACACGCGCGGAGCGTCGCCAGGAGACCTTCCTTAGTCCTTATCGCGACGTCGAGTGTCGGGTCATCCCCCCGCTCGCCAAGGCTGTTCACACCATCAACGGATTCGGCTTCTCCTATGAGCCAGCGGAACATGTCGAACCAATGGGTGCCATTGTGGAACGTGCCCCCGGGATACCAACCTGAAACCGCGCGAGCGCGGCCCAGGTCTCCGGAATGGAGCAACGATTTCAGCGCGCGAAAATTTTCGGCGTAGCGTCGCATATAAATAGTTGCGAGGACGACACCTTTGTCGGCAGCCAGGCGGACGAGCTCTTCCGCTTCATCGAGCGTGGATGCGAGCGGTTTCTCGCAAAGAATGCCGAGCGGAGGTTTTTCTGCGCTTGCTATGTCGCGCGTGACTGCCAGATGAGTGTGTGTTGGCGTACAGATGCTGACGAGCTCGGGCTCAGCGTGCGCCATCATGTCTCGTGAATTGTCAAACAACGCCGTGACATTCCATCGAGCGCCGGCTGCCGCAAGTTTCTTTTCGTCAGTGTCACAGAGCGCGACCAGCTCAGTCTTATTGCTTGTCGAATACGCGTGTGCGTGAGTGAACACATCGTCTTTCATCAGCGGATCGTCAGCCATCGAGCTGCCCACCCGCCCGCATCCGATGACGGCGGCTCGCATTCTTATCGCACAGCCTTTTGTTCGACGTCAGCGTTGAGGCCGGCGAGCTCGGGATCGTTACGCAGGAGCTCGATGACATCCATGATGGTGAACAGCGGATTTCGCGGATAAAGCAACGAATAAACCGCGGACACGAGGTCGAAATCTGCTTGCGTATCGACCGTCAGGCGGAGTGCGGCAGCGCCCTCGGGCAAATCGCTCGTGACATTCCTCAATCGATACTTCTCGGGATGCTCCCAGAAATGAAGGGACACGTGCTCCCGGTCAGCCGGATCCATTGAAGTTCTTTCGATCGACGCGAGGGCGCGCGCGGTGAACACACGAACGTCCGTGCCCCTTGGCGTTGTATAAGGAAGAATGTTCGATACAAAGTCGGCGCCGCCCATTAGATAATCGGCAATGACTTTATCGATTATTGCGGGGTCGTGCAGCGGACAATCGCCGGTCGTCTCGACAATGATATCCGCGTGATGTGATTGCGCAGCACCGACGACTCTTGCAAGAACATCATGCTCGCTTCCGCGAAACGTGTGCGCGCCCGATTGTGTAGCCGCATCGGCTACGGCGTCGTCGGCTTCCGAGGTCGACGTTGCCACGACCAGCGAATCGATCAGCCGCGAGCGCGCCACTCGCTCGATCATTCGCGCCAGCATCGGCTCGCCGAGTATTGGCTTCAGAACTTTGCCGGGCAGGCGCGTAGACGCAAAGCGTGCTTCGATAATGCAGACAATACGCGGGCCATTGGAGGACTTCCGCATCACCCGGCCTCGATTGCTTTCTGCTGGACATGCGAATTGATCCACATCAGTTCGGGCTCGTCCTCTAAGAGAGCGACAACATCGGTCCACGAAAAATTGCCATCGCTGTCCAGCCGCCGGTAAATCTCGCGGACAAATTCGAGGTCTTCCGCGGTGTCGACAGTCCAGCGCCACTCCGCGCGATCGACATCGCTGGTTACGCTCAAAAGATTGAATCTCTCCGGATGCTTGTACATATAGGCAGTTACGTGGACGCGCTCGTATTGCTGATGCGCTTCGCGTGCAGCTTTGTCGAGAGCATCTCTGGAGAATACCTCAGTATCGAGACCACGGGGAAATGACTGCGGGATCTTGTTGCTTGCGTAATCCACTGCGCCGTCAGCTTCGAGGAAGAGGGAGATTATGCTGTCGCTCACTCCAGCGTCGAGCAGCGGACAATCCGCAGTGAGACGCACACACACGTCGGCATTTGTGTAATTCGCCGCGCCGACAAAACGATCGAGAACATCGGCTTCATTGCCACGAAATGTTTCCACTCTCGCTCTCGCGCACTCTTCAACTACTGCATCGTCTGAATCATGTGTCGAGGTTGCGACTATGAGATCGTGGATCAAACTGAATCGTTGGACGCGATCGATGACTCGCGCGAGAACTGTCGATCCACCAAGATCCTGCAACACTTTTCGCGGTAGCCGGGTTGATCCGGTACGGGCCTGGATGATCGCGACAGTTTTCACAATCCTGCCAGCGATTCAACCTTGCGGGCGAGAAGCGGAAAATTCTTTGACCAATCCCCCCGCGATCGTGCGACAGCAACATTCGCAGCTTTCATACGTACCATTGTTCTTTCGTCTGTCGCTGTTGCAATCATCGCTTCCGCGAGCAGCTCTGGATCACCGGGTCGGGCGAGCTCTCCATTAACTCCGGGCTCTACCCACTCGAGATTTCCATAGCTATCGCTGACTACAACCGGAAGCCCGGTTGCCATCGCCTCGAGCAATGAGATAGACGTTCCATCACTGAGCGCTGAGCTTACGTATACATCCGCGCTACGAAAATAATCCGGTAAAAGCGTGTGACTGACTCGTCCGGGAGCGTGCACGAAGCGCTCGATTCCGAGCTCCCGCATGCGCGTACGGATCGCACTTTCCTTCGATCCGCTTCCGAGAAGAATCAATCGAGCTTCGGGAATAGACTCTCGAACGATCGTAAACGCATCGACAAGAACATCGATCGCATAGACCGGCTCCCACGTACGGGTGGAGATAAAAATGATCCCGTTTTCCCAATCGCGATCGTTACGAAGGGAAAGAGAGGACTCGCCCGGCGTAAAGATGTCGAGGTCGATTCCCCAGGGAAACGTGACAATGTCGGAATCCTTGAGAGAAGAATGTCGTTTCACCGCCTCTCGTACTGCTCTGCAATCGCCGAATACGGCAGACGAGCTGTTGAGCGTCTGCTGGGTGATCGAACGCATTTCCGGGGTACGATCGGCATCCACAAGAATATCGGTTCCCCACGAGACAGTTACGAGCGGCTTCGCGCCCGCTAGCGCCGCGAGACGTGCTCCAGTGTGAATCGGCCCCGCAATAACCACGTCGGGCTCACTCGCCTGTATCGCACGAGTGATTTGATTTTGATCGGCCGTTGCAGTCAATCGCTTTACTGCATTCGAAGGCGGTCGATCTTCGAGAGTCTCAGTGGTCAACGGGAGATGCGTGGTGTCCCATCCCTGTTCGACAAATGATGTGAGAAACCGCCGGTCGTGGACTGTGTACCCGCCCGAGATGTAAAAGACTTTCAGCCGAGGTCTGTCCACTTCGGATAGTCACCGGTCTTGAGATCGCGCAAAAGCTTTCGTCCATACGCGCGGTCCGATTCGTATGGAAAGATTCCGTCTCGTGGCGCGGGTCGCAGCGCCTCGAGATCTCCGCGCTCGAGAACCTTCCCTGCCGGCAAATCTTTTGTCGCGCGCATACAACGGCGCTGAATCACCACAGTCTCTTTTTCGTTCGGCTCGACAATCTTGTTTCCGTCGCCCAGTGCATACTCGAGCTCACGAGTGCGATCGACCATTTCGCGCCATGTGCGCGGGTCCAGCGAGAATGGATGATCCGGGCCCTCGCGCCCTCGATCATCGGTGAAATGCTTTTCAATCGCTCGCGCGCCGAGTGTAACTGCACCAAGCACAGCGGCGTGGCCGGGCGTGTGATCGCTCAAGCCGAGCACGAGCTGCGGGTACATCGACGCGAAAGTCTCGAGAACCTTTAATCGAACGAATCGGAAATTCTCGATGCTTCCTGTGTAATTCGTATTGCACTGCATGAGCAGCAGCTGAGAGTTGAGCGGAAGGATCGCGTCAACCGCGCGCTGAACGTCGCCCAAATCGGATGCGCCTGTTGCGAGTAGAACCGGCTTCCCCTTCTTCGCCATGTGCTCGAGTGCTTCGATCCACGTGATGTCCCCCGATCCGATCTTGAAAGCAGGCACATAAGCATCGAGCATATCGACTGCTTCCATGTCGTACGGCGATGAGAAGAAATGAATCTTTGCTTCGTCACACGCCCGCTTCAGCCGCTCGGTCCATTCCCACGGAACGGAAGCGGACTGATAAACCTCGAATACGGACCGCTTCCATTTGCTTTGATGTGAAAGCTGCGGGCCGGTGTCGAACCCGTACTTGCTGACGATCTTAGCTGCGCGGAAGTGTTGAAACTTGGCGGCGTCTGCTCCCGACTCCGCAGCGAGATGAATCAGCTCGACTGCGCGATCGAGATCTCCATCATGATTTGCGGCGATGTCAGCAATGAAATAAGTCGGCGCGTCACCCCCAACTCTACGGCCGGCAATCTCGATTGTTGGCATCTCTACAATCCCACCATTTGAGCCAACTGGCGTGAACACGTTTCGGGTCCCAGCTCGCCAAGCCTGCGAATCGTCTCATCGATATCCGGCATTTGTCTTCCCAGGTCACTCTCCACGCGCTTCGACGAAAGCGAAGTGTTCAATGGTCGTGGAGCTTCGAGTTTCGCATCTGCAAGTCGTGCCGGATTCACTAGCGACTCATCGAGGTCGAGCTCACGAGCAAGCTTCCTTGCGAAATCGAATTTAGTCACGGGAGTCGAGCCGTTGACGTGATAGAGACCTTTGAGCTTTGCATCCATCATTGCGAACATAATCCGCGCTAGATCGTTGGCGACGAGCGGCGCAAACACCACATCGGTGAAGCCGGAGATTCGCTTACGCGGTTTGAGCTCCCTGATGATCCACTCGACGAGGCCGGTTTTTCCACTTACCGAGTAGCCAACAAAATTTGTTCGAACAACAAGCGCTTCGAGCATCTTGTCGAAAACTGCGCGCTCACCTTCGAGCTTGGTGCGTGCGTAGACGTTGAGCGGCGCGGCAGGATCGTCTTCGTCATACCCACCACGCTGACCGTCGAATACCGAATCCGTCGAGACGTGAAGGAACCCCACATTGGCCTTGTGACAGCTTTCCGCGAGAAGTCGCGGAAGGTCGACATTGAGGCGAAAGGCGAGATCAGGGTCGCCTTCGCACTGATCCACATTTGCGAGCGCCGCGCAGTTAAGAACCCACTCGGGCGCAAATTCTTCAATGAGCTCATCCCCGGCGCCCGGTTGAGTCAGGTCGAATTCGATGGAGCGCACGCGCTCGTTCCGAATCGGCGTCTTGTAGTACGCTGCGACGACCTCTCGGCCGTGGGCCAACGCTTCCGAGAGCACGTTCGCTCCAAGAAATCCGCTGGCTCCTGTGACAAGGAGCATCGCCTCAATCCGCCGCGAGCTTCTCCGGACCGATCATCTCTGCCAGCTCATCGAGTGTGAGCCACTGCGTATTCGTCTCGCTGCTGTAACGAAAGCCCTCGGCACACTGGCGCCCGCCATTGGTTTTCACGTAATGGTCTTTATCCCACATGCGAACTGTCGGAAGAATCGCGTAGTAACCGTCATACTCGACAGTGTTGATCGCATCGTCTTCACCCACCATGAGCTCGTGCGTCTTCTCGCCCGGACGCTTGCCGATAATCTCCATCTCGCAATTTGGTCCGATGACGCGAGCCAGATCGGTAAGCTTCATGCTCGGAATTTTCGGGACGAAGATTTCGCCGCCATGCATGCGGTCCAGACTGTCGAGCACGAACTGTACGCCCTGATCGAGTGTGATCCAGAAGCGCGTCATTCTTGGATCAGTGATCGGAAGCTTCCCAGTTGCGCGACGCTTCAGAAAAAATGGAATCACACTGCCGCGACTTCCGACAACGTTGCCGTATCGCACGACGCTGAACCGCGTGCGATGCATTCCTGAATAGCTGTTTGCCGCAACGAACAGCTTGTCGGAACAAAGCTTCGTTGCTCCGTAGAGATTGATGGGGCTCGCAGCTTTGTCGGTACTCAGGGCAATCACTTTTTCGACGCCACGATCGATCGCCGCATCGATCACGTTCGCTGCGCCGAGCACGTTCGTCTTCACCGCTTCGATTGGATTGTATTCCGCTGCAGGCACCTGCTTGAGCGCGGCAGCGTGAATTACAACATCGACGCCGTCGAATGCCCGATACAAGCGGTCACGATCGCGAACATCGCCAATGAAATATCGGATGTTCGGATAACGATCTTCTCCGAGATGCGCGTGCATCTCGAATTGCTTCAGCTCGTCCCGGCTGAACACGATGAGCTTCTGCGGCTTGTACCGCTCCAGCACTATCTCCGTAAAACGGCGGCCAAATGATCCTGTGCCGCCGGTGATTAGAATCGACTTACCATTCAACATTCTTTAAACGTTCACCTTTGATTCGTGGTTTAATTCCGCAGGGTGCCCGACAGATTCGACGACGGTCATCCTTGAAGGAATTGAAAATACTCCGAGCGGCTGCGAAGGATCGAAATTCGGATGCAGCCTGCGCCCGCCTGCTGCGATGACTAGCGGTGGAGTCAGATCGTCCAGCACATCGTAATTCGTCTTCGTCGGTACAGCTTCGCTGATATGAAGGTACAGGGGATACTCGCCAGGCCGAATGTAAATCTCCGGAAGGTCGATTACTACGGATCCTCTTGTGCCCGCAGGAAGCGGATCCGTTGTCAAAACATGTCGGGCTGAAGTGACGATCTCGCGAGATAGTCCGGACCGGAGAGCCACTACAATCGCGACACCTCGCATTGGCTCGTTGAGCTGATACGAGAGACGGAAACGCACGGTCTCTCCCATCTTGAATCCGTAGCGCTCCTCACCCGAAATGTCCTCGACAGAAACTCCAGTGAAGCGAATAGCACCGGAGCCTCGACGATTCTCGGGATTATTGATTCCCGTCTCGGCATCGACGCGCATCTCGCGCAGACGCTGGTTATAGATCGCGAGCGCAACGTCAGTGGGAGCGTCGGAGACAATGCGTCCATGCTCGAGCAGAATGCAGCGCGAGCAAAGCTGTCGCACCGCCTGCGTGTTGTGGCTGACGAAGAAAACTGTTCGCCCATGCCCCGCGACGTCTTCCATTTTCCCGAGACATTTCTTCTGGAACGCGGCGTCCCCCACTGCGAGCACTTCGTCGACCAGAAGAATTTCCGGTTCGAGGTGCGCCGCGACAGCAAACGCGAGGCGCGTATACATCCCGCTGGAGTATCGCTTGGTTGGCGTGTCGATGAATTGCTCGACTTCCGCAAAGCTTACGATCTCCTCGAACCGGCGCGCGATTTCAGTTCGGCGCATGCCGAGAATTGCGCCGCTCAAGAAAATATTCTCTCGTCCGGTAAGCTCCGGATGAAATCCAGTTCCAACTTCGAGCAAGGCTCCCACCCGGCCGTATATCTCGGCTCGGCCGTGTGTGGGCTCGGTTATGCGCGAAAGAATTTTTAGAAGAGTGCTTTTTCCTGCTCCATTCCGACCGATGATTCCAACGACTTCGCCCTCGTTTACGTCGAAGGTTACGTCGCTCAGCGCCCAAAACGTTTCAAGGTTCTCGGATTTTCCCAAGGCCCGCTTCCACAGCATCCGAGGCAGCGCAACAACTTCTTCCTGAAGAGTGCGATACGGCTGCCGCTTGAGCGCGCGCGCAATCTGGTATGACTTCGAGAGACCATCCACACGGATTGCGGTGGTCATACGGTATCCGCGAAGGAGCGTTCGACGCGGCGGAAGAAAAATGCACCGCCAGTGAAAACCACAGCTCCAAACGCCACCGCTACGATCACCATACCGGGTGTTATCGAGCTGGTGCCCAGCACCGCCCAGCGTGTTCCTTCGAGGAAGGCGACGGCCGGGTTAAGGCCGTACAGCAACCGCCATCTTTCCGGGACGATCGCAGTTCCGTACGCCACCGGACTTGCAAGCATCCACACCTGCAGAAGAAACGGCATCGCGTGAACGAAATCGCGATATCGAACGTTGAGCGCGGAAAGCCAGAGGCTTACGCCAGTGGCAGTGAGTGCAGCAAGCGCTACCCAAAGTGGCAGCGTCACGACTCGCCAGGTTGGCGCAATGCCGTAGATCCCCATCAATACAGCCAACACAGCAAGTGCGACCGCGAGATCTATCAACGCCGAGAACGTGCTCCCGAGCGGGATGGCCAGACGCGGGAAATAGACTTTCGTTATTAGCCGTGAGTCAGTGATGAGGCTGTTGCCCGCACGCTGTAGCACGGCGGCGAAATAATTCCACACCGCCACCGCCGCAAAAACAAAAACGACGTAGGGCTGTCCGTTGCTCGGCAGCTTTGCAAAACGACCGAACATCACAGTGAAGATGAGTGCTGCGACGAGTGGCTGGATTACAACCCACGCTACACCGAGTGCCGTTTGCTTGTAGCGGAGCTTCACGTCGCGCGCTGCGAGGATCATCAACAGATCGCGATATGTCCACAGCTCGCGAATGTCGATCGCAGCCCACCCGCGAGTGGGCTCGATTACAACAGTGGGACGGCGACTTGTCTGGTTGGTACCCGAAGGGCTCGCTGCGGTCGCGGACACCGTCAGGATTTCGTTCTCGACGAAATCACTCGCGAAACGCGCTTGAATGGATTCGCGAGGTCTGCCATCGCGTCCCGCTTGAGCGCCGCGAACTCTGCGAATTCGTCGGATCGGACATTCTTATTCACGGCTACACGATCGATGATGAACGCAAGCACAATCCCCGCAAACAATCCCGCTATCAGACCGATCAAAGTCTTCTTTTTTCCACCGCGCGGATCAGGCTCGAATGGAAGCTCGGGCGGCTCGAGAACTGTGATAACAGGCAAGTCTCGAACTTCCTCGATCTTCGCCTGCTCGTACGATGTAGCAAGTGCGTTATACAATGATTGGCGGGACGCGACTGCCCTGTTCAAGCGATCGAATTCCAGCGTAAGAGTCGGGGAGCTGCGGAAGTCACGGTTTTCGGTTAGAAACACCTGCAGATTATTCTCGGCATTCGACAATTGAGACTGCGCATCCGCCAGCCTCTTCTCGATGAACGCGCGCTCCGCACCGGCCTGCTGCTGGCGGTTATTCAGGTTAAAGACGTTCAGCTCGTCGAGAACGTTGCGAGCGATCTCCACCGCAAGCTCCGGATATTTCGCCCACACAGAGACGGTAATTACGCCCGTCCGTGCCGACACATTCGGGTTTACCTGGCCCTTCAGCCTGCCGGCAACACGGGAGCGAACGACTGCGGGATCGTTATGCCGAATTCCATATAGCTCTGCGAGATTGCCGGTCCGCACGCCTTTTTCCGTGCGGATTCGATACTGCTTCTCCGCGACGGCTGATAACAATGAGGGCGACTTCAGTAACTCGACATAGTACGCGGGTGACTGGGAAGCGTCTCCGCCGCCTACCGAAATGCCAAACTGCTGAGCGAGCCCCTGTATCTGGCTTTGACCACGTCCGCCCTTCGGCATGAACTGGGCTTCTGTCGAGTACACGTGCGGAAGCTGACTCGCCTTATACGCTTGCCATCCTGCTCCGATGAGCGCAATGAGGAGGATCAACCATCGATGTCGAAGTACCGTGTTGAGCAGCGAGATAACAGAGAATTCTTCGCCTTCGGGCCGAATCGGATCGACA
>DATLDN010000272.1:0-3228 GCA_035525855.1 Gemmatimonadaceae bacterium | reverse complement strand
CCCGTGGTTTCTGTCGCAGATGCAGGAGCTTGTCGAGGCCGAAGCTAAATACGCCGAGCTAGACGTTCCCGACGCTACCGATATGCGCGTGATGAAGCGAATGGGCTTCTCCGATCGCCAGCTCGCGTCATTACGCGGCGGAACTGAGACGGATGTTCGCGAAACGCGCTGGAAGCTGGGCGTTCGCCCAGCGTACAAGATGGTCGACACGTGCGCAGGAGAATTCCCGTCATCGACACCGTATCTCTACAGCAGCTACGACGATGAAGACGAGGCGCCTCGCACCGGAAAGAAATCAGTCGTAATTCTTGGAAGCGGACCGAATCGAATCGGGCAGGGAGTCGAGTTCGACTACTGCTGCGTTCGTGCTGCGCTGGCGCTGCGCGAGGCGGGATACGAGACGATCATGATCAACTCGAATCCCGAAACTGTTTCGACTGATTTCGATATCTCGGATAAGCTGTTCTTCGAGCCACTCACACTCGAAGATGTCATCGAGGTTGTCGATCGCGAGCAGCCCGTGGGAGTAATCGTGCAGCTCGGCGGTCAAACTCCACTCAAGCTCACGCGTGGTCTCGAAGCCGCCGGAATAAAAATTCTCGGCACTTCTCCCGACGCAATCGATATCGCTGAAGACAGGCGTCGCTTCGATCGTGTAGCAAGAAAGCTGGGCGTAAAGCAGCCGGACAACGGCACCGCTACGAGCATTACCGAAGCAATATCCGTCGCCGAAGAGATAGGCTATCCCGTTCTCGTTCGTCCGTCGTACGTGCTTGGCGGGCGAGCGATGGAGATTGTTTACGACTCCGCTTCGCTTACGGATTACTTCGAGCGCGCGACTCGCGTGTCGGAAGATCGCCCTGTCCTCATTGACAGCTTCCTCGAGGACGCGTTCGAGGCTGACGTCGATGCAATTGCGGATGGTGAGCGTGTAGTGATCGGCGGAATCATGCAGCACATCGAAGACGCAGGAATTCACTCCGGCGATTCTGCGTGTGTGCTGCCGCCGTATCTGATCAATGAAGCTGACCTCGACACCATGCGCGAACACACTGTCTCGTTTGCGAAAGAGCTTGGCGTCGTTGGTCTTATCAACGTGCAGTTCGCCGTAAAGAACGGCGAAGTTTACGTGCTCGAAGTGAATCCGCGCGCAAGTCGCACGGTTCCATTTGTATCGAAAGCCATTGGGGTGTCTCTCGCCGCAGTTGCCGCGCGGGTGATGCTCGGCGAAACGTTGGAGGAAGTCGGATTTACGTCTGAGATCATTCCGAGTTACGTCGCGGTGAAGGAGGCAGTCTTTCCATTTACCAAGTTCCGCGAGTTCGATCCGATACTAGGACCGGAGATGCGCTCCACTGGCGAGGTGATGGGCGTATCCAATTCTTTCGGCAGCGCATTCGGAAAGGCGCAGCTGGCAGCGGACAACAAGCTTCCCGGCGAGGGAACGATTCTTCTCACTGTGAATGACTTCGACAAGGATGGCGTGACGCCAATTGCGCGACGCTTCCATGAGATGGGTTTCCGCCTGCTTGCAACGCAGGGAACTGCGCGGCATTTGCGTGGGCGCGGAATTCCAGTCGAGCGAGTGTTCAAGGTGCATGAAGGCCGACCGCACGGAATCGATCTGATTTTGAACGGGGAAGTTCAAATGCTCATCAATACGCCATTCGGAAAACACGCCCAGCAGGATGACTATACGCTGCGTCAGGCGGCAATTGCGCACGGTGTCGCGTACACCACGACGTTGTCTGCCGCGAGCGCAGCATGCGACGCGATTCTTTCAATGCGATCGCGGAAACCGTCGGTGAAGTCAATTCAGGAATGGCACGCGAGCCTGAATTCAGAGGTGCCCGCGTGAGCATCGCGAGCGATGTAACGATTCACGAATCCGCTTTCATCGATGATGGCGCAACAATCGGATCCGGCACTCGTATCTGGCATTTCTGCCACGTACTAGGCGGCGCAAAGATTGGTGAGCGTTGTTCGCTTGGACAAAACGTTGTCGTGATGAACGGAGTCTGGATTGGCAACAACGTGAAGATTCAGAACAACGTTTCCATTTACGAGGGAGTCGTGCTCGAGGATGACGTTTTCTGTGGTCCCTCGATGGTGTTCACGAACGTGTTCAATCCACGCAGCGCCATTTCACGAAAGGATGAATATCAGAGGACGCTCGTGCGCCGCGGAGCGACAATTGGTGCAAACGCCACGATCGTCTGCGGAATTATGCTCGGTGAGTATTCATTTATCGGCGCCGGGAGCGTCGTGACGCGAGATGTTCCGGCATACGGGTTAGTCGTAGGGGTTCCAGGCAGGCGCATTGGATGGATGTGCGAGTGCGGAATCCGCCTTCCTGACAGCGGCGAAGGAACATGCAAAGCGTGCGGCAAGAGGTATCACTCGCACGGCAACTCGATCGAGAGAATCGGCGGCGGCGAATGAGCGAGACATCATTTCGAATCGCGCTTGTTGGTTGCGGCCGCATCTCGAAGAACCACACAGACGCGATTGAGCGGATAGACGGACTATCACTCGTCGCGGCATGCGATGAAGACGCTGAGCGCGCGAAAGCATCAGCCGAGCCGCGTGGAATTCCGTGGTTCACATCGTATGAAGAGATGCTCGAGAAAATCGAGTGCGAGGTCGTGACCATTTGCACTCCATCAGGGCTTCACCCCTCTCAAGGTGTTCTTGCTGCAAAGACTGGACATCACGTGGTTACCGAGAAGCCGATGGCGATTTCGCTGCGTGCCGCAGACGAGCTCGTTCACGCGTGCGATGTTGCAAAAGTTCACTTATTCGTTGTAAAGCAGAATCGACTGAACGCGCCCGTGCAGCTGTTGAAACGCGCCGTTGATCGCGGCCGCTTTGGCCGGGTGTATCTGGCGAATTGCACGGTGAGATGGACGCGCCCGCAGGATTATTACGACCAGGCGCCGTGGCGTGGAACGTGGGAATTCGACGGTGGCGCATTCATGAATCAGGCGTCGCATTACATCGATCTGATTCAGTGGATTGTCGGACCTGTCGAGAACGTAATGGCAAAGACGGCAACTCTCGCGCGGAAAATCGAGACTGAAGACACGGGCGTCGCGATCCTTCGTTTCCGGTCAGGCGCCCTTGGCGTGATCGAGGTGACGATGCTGACATACAAGCAGAATATGGAAGGATCGCTGACAATTCTTGGCGAAAAGGGGACCGTGAAGATTGGTGGGACGGCAGTGAACA
>DATLDN010000247.1:0-15787 GCA_035525855.1 Gemmatimonadaceae bacterium | reverse complement strand
GCCGTTCTGGCCGTCATCAAACTTGTCGCAGGACTCGTCGGCAACACGTACGCCCTCGTTGCCGACGCTGTGGAATCCACCGCGGATATCGTAGCGTCGTTCGTCGTCTGGGGAGGACTTCGCGTTGCGAGCCGAAATCCTGACGAGGATTATCCATTCGGATACGGCAAGGCAGAGTCGCTCGCGGCGGCGTTGGTTGCCGTGATGCTCATCGGGGCGGCTGGGGGAATTGCGTTCGAGGCAATTCGCGAAATCCGCACTCCACACCACACACCTGCTGCATGGACTCTCATCGTTCTCATTGTCGTATTGATTGTGAAGTACGTGCTGTTTCGTCGCGTTTCACAAATTGGTGCTGACGCAGGAAGCACTGCTGTCAAAGCCGATGCATGGCATCATCTCAGCGATGCATTCACTTCCGCGGCTGCATTCATTGGGATCAGTATCGCGTTGCTCGGCGGCCCTGGATGGGAATCAGCGGACGACTGGGCCGCACTGTTTGCGGCGGGGATCATCGCGTACAACGGTGTTCTTCTAGTTCGACCAGCTTTACATGATTTGATGGATCGCATGCCGGGGAGCGAGATAGTCGGCCCGGTGCGAGCTGCGGCAGAGTCAGTCCCCGAAGTTCGAGCTGTCGAAAAGCTCACCGTGCGGCAAGCCGGAATGGTTTATCACGTAGATATTCACGTGCAGGCTGATCCTGCCATGTCGCTGCATGATGCTCACGAATTGAGCGGCGCCGTCAAAGCAGCGATCCGAAGGGCAGAGAAGCGCGTGCAGGGAGTGCTCGTTCATATGGAGCCGTACCGAGAGTCCTAGCCAGCTGGGCCGAAAGTTTGCGAATCTCTCACTTATGATTCACTTCGGCCCCGCAGGATGGATGTACAAGGATTGGGAAGGAATCGTTTACCCAACACCCAAGCCAAAAGGGTTCGATCCGCTCCATTACATCGCGCAGTATTTCAACACCGTCGAGATCAACTCGACGTTCTATGGCTCACCGTTGCCTGCAACGGCTGACAAGTGGGTTGCTCGCGTAGCCGACTTCAAGGACTTCCGCTTTACTGCAAAATTGTGGAAGCGCTTTACGCACGAGAGAAAAACGGCTTGGACTCGCGCCGAAGTGAAGGAAGCGTGCATTCCAATGGATAGAATGCTCAAAGCCGGAAAACTCGGCGCGCTGCTTCTTCAGTTTCCGTGGTCGTTTCGTCGCACCGACGAAAATCGAGAATGGCTCGATGATTTGTCGCGAGCCTTCAGACGATTTCCGCTCGTTCTGGAGGTCCGACATGAATCGTGGAACACGCCTGAATTCTTTGCCGAGTTAGTCGATCGCGGAATTGGATTCGTGAATATCGATCAGCCTCTTTTCAAGAAAAGCATCAAGCCAAGCGCCGCAGTTACGAGCAGCGTCGGGTATATCCGCGTGCATGGGCGCAACTACAAGGATTGGTTTCGCAAAGACGCGGGTGTGGAAGCGCGATACGATTATCTCTATTCGAAAGCCGAGCTCAAGCCGTGGGCAGATCGCGCGGAAGACATCGCCTCAAATGCGCGAGATACGTACGTCGTGACGAACAATCACTACAAGGGAAAAGCCGTGGCTAATGCTGCGATGCTGAAAGCAATGGTCGAAGAGAAGCCTGCGCTGGTGCCCCCGTCCCTTGTGAAAGCGTATCCGAAAGCTTTAAGAGGACTCGCAAAAGCGGGCTAAGCTGTTTTCAGCGCCTCTCCGACTTTTGTGAGCGACTGTCGCGCATCACCGAACAACATTCGCGTGTTGTCATTGTAAAACAGAGCGTTGTCGATCCCAGCGAAGCCATGACCCATGCTTCGCTTCAGCACTACGACATTCCGCGCCCGATCCACGTCCAGAATCGGCATTCCATAAATCGGACTCGATGGATCATCTCGCGCGGCGGGATTCACAACATCGTTTGCGCCGACGACGAGAACTACATCGGTCTGCGAGAACTGACCGTTCACTTGATCCATCTCGAGAAGCTGATCGTAGGGCACGTTCGCCTCGGCAAGCAGCACGTTCATGTGTCCGGGCATTCGCCCCGCCACCGGGTGGATCGCGTACTTCACATCGACCCCGCGTTTTTCCAGATCGGTTGCGAGCTCGCGAACCGTGTGCTGAGCTTCAGCGACAGCAAGTCCGTATCCGGGCACAATCACTACGCTCCGAGCATACGCCAGCGCGATCGCTGTGTCTTCAGCAGTTGTCTGCCGAACAGTCTGATGTGATCCAGTGGCTGCAAGCGCCGCTGCTTCGCTCGTCGCACCAAATGCTCCGAACAAAACGTTGCCGACGGATCTGTTCATTGCGGTGCTCATGAGCAACGTGAGCAGCGTGCCCGACGCTCCGACAAGAACACCCGCCACAACAAGCATTTGATTGTGAAGCACAAAACCCGTGAGCGCCGCGGCCAGCCCCGTTAGCGAATTCAAAATCGAAATCACCACCGGCATGTCACCACCACCGATCGGCAACACGAACATTGCGCCCAGGAGAAGCGCTGCGGCGAAGAGTGCCCAGAGTGCTGCCACGCCGCTCATTCCCAGTGCGATCGTGACGCCGAGCACAATGATCGAGAGAAGAACAAGACCGTTGAGCACACGCTGCATCGGGAATTGCAGCGGCCGCCCGGGCAGGATTTCCTGCAGCTTTCCGAATGCGATCAAACTTCCTGTGAAGGAGATCGCACCAATCGCTGTGCCGAGTACGATTGAAGTTGCTTCACCAACGCCAATGTTCTCAGTGCCGGGTAATGACGACAATCGGAGGTATTCCGCGACCGAAACCAGCGCTGCAGTGCCGCCACCCATTCCATTGAATAGCGCGACCATCTGCGGCATCGCCGTCATTTGAACGGTTCGCGCGAAATAAATCCCGATGGCGGCACCGACCAAAGTTCCGGCAGCGATGATCCAGAACGAGATGATCTGCCGGTCGAACAATGTCGCGGCAAGCGCGAGCCCCATTCCGATTGCGGCGAGCTGGTTGCCGGATCGCGCAGTTGCAGGGGAGCTCAGTCGTTTCAGACCGAAGATGAAAAGAACTGCCGCTACGATGTACGCAATCGCGATTCCGGATTCGCGCACATCAAGCATTCGTTTTCTCCGGCGTTTTTTCAGGTGCCCGCTTTCGGAACATCTCGAGCATTCGATCTGTAACGACAAAACCCCCGAATGTATTGGCAGCGCCAAATACCACGGCAACAAATCCGATCACCTTGAGAAGCGTTGTATCTGCCGCGCCGGCAACCAACATCGCTCCGAGAATCACGATTCCATGAATCGCGTTCGTTCCTGACATCAACGGCGTGTGAAGAACTGAAGGCACGCGAGAAATCACCTCGAAGCCGACGAACATCGCCATGATGAAGACGTAAATGCCGAGTATCAGCTCCTGACTCACTGAGTCTCCTCCCGCAGGAATTTTCCGTTCGCAGTCAGAGTAACCGCCCGGATTATGTCATCATCGAGGTTCAGCTCGAGCTTTCCACTTGGCGCAAGCAGAGCGATCAATGCAGCAACGTTTTTCGCGTACATCTGGCTGGCGTGAAAAGCGAGGTCGCTCGAAATGTGAAGTGGCGCGATTATCGTAACACGATTGCGCTCGACAGTTTCGCCGGGCACGGTCAGCTCGCAATTGCCGCCCTGCTCGCCGGCGAGATCCACAATTACCGACCCCGGCTTCATCGCCGCGACGGTTTCAGCGCTTACGAGAACCGGTGCACGCTTTCCAGGAATCAACGCTGTCGTGATGATTACGTCAGCTTGAATTGCGCGTTGGTGGATGAGCTCTTTCTCACGCCGAATGTGTTCTTCGGACAACTCTTTCGCATAGCCGCCTTTGTCCTGCGCTGCTTCGTGTTCAACTCCAAGCTCGATAAACGTCGCGCCAAGGCTTTGCACCTGCTCCTTCACAACCGGGCGTGTGTCGAATGCTTCCACGACAGCGCCAATTCGCCGCGCCGTTGCAATTGCCTGAAGCCCCGCGACGCCCGCGCCAATAACAAGAACCTTCGCAGGACGAACAGTACCTGCCGCGGTCATCAGCATCGGAAAGAATTTCTGCAACGCATTCGCTGCAATCAGGACCGCCTTGTATCCGGCAACCGTGCTTTGAGATGACAAGGCATCCATCATCTGCGCACGTGTGGTGCGCGGCACAAGCTCCATCGACAGCGCGGTTATTCCGCGCGCAGCTGCAAGACGAAAAAACTCCGCGTCACCCGCGGGCTGAAGAAGTCCTATGAGAACTGCGCCCTGCTTCATCAGGGACAGCTCGTCAACGCCGCCGACTGTCGCGGGCCGCTGGATTTTCAGGATGAGGTCGGCGTCCGCATACAGCTGCGACGGATTGTCCACCAGCGTCGCCCCGGCGGCGGCATAAGCCTCATCGAGAAATCCCGCAGCGTCTCCGGCAGCGCGCTCTATCGCAACTTGATGTCCGCCGCGAATGAGCTGGGTAACGACGTCAGGTGTCAGCGCGACGCGCGTCTCTCCCTCTACGATCTCGCGGGGCACTGCTATGTGCATCGTCTCGCTCGGTTGGTTGCTGGAATCATTGCGCGCGAAAATCTAACTCCTATCGAGCGTGCGACGAATAAAGCGTTGCAATTTGCGGCAGGTAATTGTCGCGAAATGCGTCGCAATTCAAATGGTTCCCTCCTGCATGTCAGTGTGTACCCATCTCGAAACTCACGCGTCCTCTCTGCAATGGCGCACTCGTCTACCATTCCTCGGAGGAAATCACACATGTCCCAGAATAAGAAAGGATTCACTTTGATCGAGCTTCTGATCGTTGTCGTCATCATCGGCATATTGGCCGCAATCGCGATTCCGAAGTTCGCGAACACGAAAGAGAAGGCTTATCTCGCCTCGATGAAGGCAGATCTTCGCAACCTCGCAACGTATGAAGAGAGCTACGCCGCAGACAGCGCAGGCGCATACTTCTCCGGCTCAGGATCGGCTCAGGGCTTCACCCCGTCGCAAAACGTTACCGTTACGGCGACTGCAGTTGCTGGTCCGCCAGCCGGTTGGTCGGCAGTTGCATCCCACACGCTTACGACCAAGACGTGCAGCGCTTCAGCTAGCGGTTTGATCAGCTGCACCTGATAAAAAACGTTGAGGGGTAAGAGCCGTAAGCGCCGTCTCCTCGCTGAAAGCTTTTATCCCTCTCGTTTTTTTTTTGTGAGATTCAACGCACTCTGCACGACCGCGGGCATTTTGCATTAGAAAAAAACGTTTTATTGGGCGGTCGATTTTCGTAACTCTGTGTGCTGCAACGCGGTTCGACATTCTCAGCTAGTGGACCGATGCGTGCCAAGGAGCGGGTGACGCGCCCTCACTCGAGTGGCGCAAACGCTTCAATACTCTCTAAAGGAGAGATCATGGTCCGCAACAAAAAGGGTTTCACGCTGATCGAGCTTCTAATCGTCGTCGTCATCATCGGCATCCTGGCCGCGATTGCGATTCCCAAGTTCGCGAACACGAAGGAGAAGGCTTACCTCGCATCGATGAAAGCTGACCTTCGTAACCTTGCCACGTACGAAGAGAGCTACGCTGCAGACAGCGCAGGTGCCTACTTCTCCGGCTCAGGCTCGGCGCAGGGCTTTACTCCGTCGCAGAACGTCACGGTGACGGCAACCGCAGTTGCGGGCCCACCTGCCGGTTGGTCGGCAGTTGCATCGCATACGTTGACGGCGAAGACATGCAGCGCATCGGCCAGCGGCTTGATCAGCTGCACCTGATAAGAACTATGGAGGGGTAGGGGCAGGTAGGCGCAGTCTCCTCGTCGAGCGCCCTTACTCCCTCTCGTTTTTACCAACAAAGCAGGCGGCCAACCCCCGGTCGCCTGTTTTGTTTTTGCTCTACAGAACTGAAGCGTACTCTCCGGCACAATGCACTGCACAATGCACGACCGGTCGCATTCTGCGGCGGAAAATCAGCCTGACCTTTTCTCGCGGCGCGCGGTAAATCGTTTCCCTGTATCGAGTTACAACAAGTGGACCAGTATGGCCTGGGGACTGCCTTAGGGGTGGCGGGCGCGGTACCCTCTTGCGTCCCCGTTCCTCCCTCATCTTCCAGCACGGAGACACAAATGGTTCGCAACACCAAGAAGGGTTTCACGCTCATCGAGCTCCTGATCGTTGTCGTCATCATCGGCATTCTGGCCGCGATCGCGATTCCGAAGTTCGCCAAGACGAAAGAGAAGGCTTATCTCGCATCGATGAAAGCTGACCTTCGTAACCTGGCGACGTATGAAGAGAGCTATGCCGCAGACAGCGCAGGCGCATACTTCTCAGGCGCAGGCACGGCACAGGGCTTCACCCCGTCGCAGAACGTCACCGTTACCGCGACAGCAGTTGCGGGCCCGCCGGCTGGCTGGACAGCAGTTGCTTCACACACGCTGACCACGAAGACCTGCAGCTCCTCGATCAACGGTTTGATTAGCTGCACCTGATTCGCACAGCTACACGATTCCAGAAGCAGAGCAGGCGGCCAACCCCCGGCCGCCTGTTTTGTTTCTGCGTGCGGAATTTCGATGACGCAGTTGTTGATGGCGGAAATGAAGTTCAAGGAAACTGAAACGCAGTTTGCATTACCACTGGCATTTTGCTAGACGAACCTGCTCAAGTTGTTTAGAGCATGGCTAAGATAAGTACTGGAAAAACAACATGTTAGCCGATTTGGCCAGTCGTGGTCCGACTGCTGCTTTTATGAAGCGCGGGCGCCGGCACCCCCCCGGCGTCTCCGCTTTCCCCTCTCCTAAAAATTTTTTTGCAAGGAGCTTCAAAATGGTTCGCAACAAGAAGGGTTTCACGCTGATCGAGCTTCTGATCGTTGTCGTCATCATCGGCATCCTTGCCGCGATTGCGATTCCGAAATTCGCGAACACGAAGGAGAAGGCTTACCTCGCGTCGATGAAAGCTGACCTTCGTAACCTCGCGACGTATGAAGAGAGCTATGCCGCAGACAGCGCAGGCGCATACTTCTCCGGTTCAGGATCGGCTCAGGGCTTTACTCCGTCGCAGAACGTGACCGTTACCGCGACCGCAGTTGCGGGCCCGCCCGCTGGTTGGACAGCAGTTGCTTCGCACACGCTGACCACCAAGACCTGCAGCTCCTCGATCAACGGCCTGATCAGCTGCACCTGATGATCTAGCTGGGAGGAGAAAAAGAAAAATCCCGCCGGGACCTGGGTCCGGCGGGATTTTTTTGTTACAGCGACGATTTGGCCAATAAGCATTCTGCATTTCGCGAGGTTGCGAATTGCCATACACATCGCGGAAAATTTTCGCTTGGCGAGACGGCGAACTGAGGGTTACTTTGGTGGCGTCTCTCCCGCCGGCCGTCACGCTGGTGGCGTGACGTTAGCTCGATACGCCAGTCAAGTAATAGTTAATACTCTCCGGCTCATCAGTCGGCAGCAGTCCCTGTTGTTTGTTGCAAGCCGATTGCGAGGTAAATGCATGAAAGTCATCTGGCGGGCCGGTGCTGCGATTGCCGCCCTCACTCTGATTTCATCGACTGTTCCGAGTGCGCTGGTTGCACAAACTGACCTGCACCCGGATGTTGCCGCTCTGGCCAAGCTTCCCGTAATCGACAGTACCAGTCTGCGCGCAATGGCTGCGCACCTGGCCGGGAAAAGCGGAAAGCTTCTCGCTCGATTCGTTGTTCCGCCGCGATCGATAAGAATTCCGATTCTCGCAAACAATCTCAACTACGCGTCGAAGCTTATCCCGACCGTCCAGGAAATAACCGGCGCAAGCAAGATTGGCCGGTTCTCTCTTATCACAATGAAGTCATTCGGCGACAAGATCGCCGGTTCGGTGGGAACTTATCGGGTTGGATACTGGCCCGAAGAAAAGGGCAGGCTCAGATCAGAAGCATACGAGAACCCGGAAGGGTTCATCGAGGTGACACCGCAGAATCAGTTCATGCTCGTGTCCGCACATTTCAGCCTTCACGATTTCCTCACGCACGACCAGGAAAGCGTGTGGCCCAAGTATATGGTTTTACGCGAGCCGTTGATCGACAAGCTGGAGCTCGTAATTCAGGATCTGGAGAGACACAATGTGCGCGCCGGAGGCATGAAGGTTCTCTCCGGATTCCGAACTCCCGATTACAACATGGCGCTTGGTGATGAGAGCGGCCGCGCCCGCGACAGCCGTCATCAGTTCGGTGATGCCGCCGATGTAATCATCGATGACGACGGCAACGGGCGCATGGATGACCTCAACCGTGACGGCCGGATCAATTTCGCCGATGTTCGCGTTGTTCTGGCAGCGGTTGAGCGCGTTGAACGAGAGTATCCTGACCTCGTTGGCGGCACCGGGCTTTATCACTCGAGCGGACCGGCGGGTCCATTTGCCCACATCGATGTTCGTGGCAGCAAAGCGCGCTGGGTGCGCGGCGGCGCGGTGAAGCATCGCCGGGCGCATAAGTCACATTCCTCGAAGAAAGCGAAGCGCGTCGCGTCGAACCGGTAGCAGCGGGGAACTCTCGCGCTCCAAGTGGTGTCAAAGTTGTAGCGCGCGACGAGCGCGCGCATTCATTCCGCTCACACCACTCCATAAAATGCGACGCATCCTTCCAATCGTTTTTGCATCGTTGATCGTTGGCGCGAGCTCGGCGCATGCGCAGACGCCAGCGAAATCGTCTCCGGTCTCCAAGAACCCCAGGCTCGATCCGAGCGATTCGGTCAGCATCGCTGACGTTCAGCGCGCGGCAGACGAGCTGGCTCGAACCGTTCAGGCGGCAGTTAAAAAAATCACGCAGGATCCCGAGCTCAAAGTTGCGGCGCTCCGAGTCGCGAAAGAATCGGTGAATGCCACACAGGTGATCGTTTCTCAGCAAGCGGAAACTCTCCAGACACTGCTCGACGGAATCGCGAAGCAAATCGCCGCAGCGACCGTCAACATCCAGCAGACGAAGCCGAAAACGCACTAGCGACACGAATGGGGCGCCGGTTATTTACGGGCGCCCCATGAACCAGTCTGCCTTCAGCAATAACGTCGTAGTCATAACAGGCGGCTCGAGCGGAATCGGGCGCGAGATCGCCTATCAGCTTTGCGCTCAAAAAGCGCAGCTCGTTCTCGCTGCGCGTGACCCGATGCTTCTCGATGCCGTCGTTGCCGAGTGTAGAAAGCGAGGCGCGCGAGCGATCGGAGTTACTACCGATGTCTCTGTAGAAGCGGAGTGCGAGGTGCTCATTGATCGCACCCTCGAGGAATTTGGGCGCATCGACACCCTCATTAATAATGCAGGCATCAGCATGCGCTCTCGCTTCGACGAGCTTGGCGGAGTCGAGCCTATAGAACGCTTGATGAGAATCAATTATTTCGGTGCGGTTTACTGCACGCACTACGCTTTGCCAGAGTTAAAAAAGAGTCGGGGTCGTATTGTCGCTACGGCCAGCCTCGCAGGAAAAACCGGTGTGCCGACGCTAAGCGGATATTCCGCGAGCAAGCACGCGATGATTGGTTTCTTCGAAGCACTGAGAATAGAGCTCGAACAAAATGGAGTGAGCGTCACGATTGTCTGTCCGGGCTTTGTTGCCACTGACGTTGCGTCGCGCGCAATCGGTCCCGGAGGAAAGACTCTCGGCAAGCGCTCTGTACTTCGCTCCAAGGTGATGCCCGTCGCCGAATGTGCGCGTATCATCATCGATGCCGCCGCGAATCGCGATCGAGAGGTTGTCATGACGCTTCGCGGCAAAGCCGGCCAATGGTTGAAGCTTGCAGCGCCTGGTGTTGTTGACAGAATTGCAATCAAGACACTGGAGCAGGGATGGTAAAAACAGGCATAGCAGCGCTGTTACTCGCGGCGCTTCTCTTCACAGGATTTCGATCGGTCGGACCGGTACCTCCGCTTGGGCGATTGCTGGATCCTGCGAACGGCGTGTGGGCGACGGCGCGGGCAGCTGATCTTCCCGCGATGGAGCAGGAAAGAATTCCCGGCCTTACCAAGCCCGTCGAAGTTGTGTTCGACGACCGTGGCGTTCCCCACATCTTCGCGGCGACTGAAGACGATGCGTACCGCGCGCTCGGCTACGTCATGGCGCGCGATCGGCTGTTTCAGATGGAGCTGCAAACGTTCGCAGCTGCTGGACGATTAACGGAATGGGTTGGTCCGAAGGCAATCGAGGCAGACCGCCGCACTCGCGCGATTGGTTTGCCATGGGGAGCAGAGCGAAAATTCGCGTCGTACGACAAGAGCTCCGAGAGTTTCCGGGCGATGTCCGCCTATTCGGACGGTGTGAATGCGTGGATCTCGTCGATGAAGAGGCAGGATCTGCCGATTGAATTTCGGCTGCTGGGAATCACGCCATTTAAATGGGAGCCCATACATTCGCTGTACTTCTTTGCGAAAATGGCTCTTACTCTCGGCTTCAACGACGCTACTTACAGCCGGCTCGCCGCGCAGGCAAAAGTCGGGCGTGCCGCAGCGGATGCACTGTTTCCTGTGAACAGTCCGATCCAGGAACCCATTCAGCCTAATGGATCGAATGCGCCGAGGTACGATCTTGCGGCCATTCCTGCGCCGGGCGCACCGGACAGTGGCAGCATGCTCGCTCTCGAGGCGCGCCGTTCCATTGTTGCTGCACTCGGAGGCGAGAAGCCGAATGCGAACGGCGATGCACTAGGGAGCAACAACTGGGCTGTATCGCCTAAGCGAACGAAAAATGGATACGCCTTGCTCGCCGGTGATCCGCATCTCGATTTGACGCTGCCGTCGATCTGGTATGAGATGCATCTCGTTGTTCCCGGAAAGCTCGACGTTGCAGGTGTCGGATTTCCCGGAGTTCCGGGAGTAATCATCGGATTTAATCGCAACGTTGCGTGGACGTTCACGAACACCGGTAGTGACGTGTCGGATTATTACGTCGAAACAGTGGACGATGCGTCCAAGCCCACTCGGTATCGACTGGATGGTGCGTGGCGTCCGATCGAAACGCGTGTCGAATCGTATCGCGATCAGAAGGGAGGTGTGCTTCGCGCAGACACGCTTTACTTCACGCATCGCGGGCCAATGACGATGCAGGGTGGGAAATGGGTCTCGCTTAGATGGACTGCGTTCGAGCCGTCGGCGGAAAATGGAAATTTCCTGAAAGCGCAGTACTCGAAAAGTGTGACTGAGTGGCTCGATGCCATGAAGACGTTCTTGAGTCCGGCGCAAAACGGACTCGTCGCTGATAGGGGCGGGAACATCGCCATCCGTTCGATGGGGCATTATCCAATTCGGCCTGGTGATGGCCGAGGAGATCTCCTCCGTGACGGATCGACGTCAGCGAGTGATTGGCAGGGATACGTTCCGATTCAACAGTATCCGTTTTCGCTTAACCCGCCTCAGGGTTTCCTCGCGTCCGCAAACCAACAGCCCGTCGATCCGCATGTGAATCCGAATTATTTCGGCTCCGACTGGTATTCGCCCTGGCGAGCGATGCGGATCAATCAATTGCTACGCGAGGATTCGGCGGTCACGCCGGATGCAATGCGAAGATTTCAAACTGATCCGGGGAGTGCACGTGCAGATGCATTCGTTCCGCGGTTTCTCTCCGCGGCCGCGCACGCTGATAGCATCGGTAAATCAGATGACACATTGCGCGAGGCGGCCAAGCTCCTTGCGGAGTGGGATCGCAAATACACGAAGACGAATCGTCGCGCAGTTCTTTTCGAGAACGCCATGCAACAGCTGGTCAGGCGCACGTGGGATGAGCTCGCGACTGACAAGGAAAAAACCGGCGTTCGACTGCCGCAGAGTCCGCCGGAAAGTCAAATCCTTTACGAGCTGATGGAAACGCCGACGAGCCCATGGTGGGATGACCGTCACACGAGGGACGTTGTAGAGGACCGCGATGCAATACTCACTGCGAGCCTGCGCGCCGCGTTGCTCGCTGCTCGCAACGATCATGGAGATCCATCGAGTGATGGCTGGCTCTGGTCTAAAGCGCAGCACGCGAACATTTATCATCTCGCGCGGATCCCGGCGTTTTCGGCGCTCGACATTCCAGTGCAGGGTGGACCATCCACACTGAGTCCTTCGGGTAGCTCGGGAACTCAGGGACCGAGCTGGCGGATGGTCGTCGAGCTCGGACCGGAAGTGAAAGCGTGGGCTACTTACCCTGGCGGGCAATCGGGGAATCCGTCGAGCCCGCGATACACGGATCGCCTGCCGTTATGGGAACGTGGAGAGCTTGCGCCAATATTGTTTCCGAAATCTGCGCGCGACATCGACAAGAATCGCGTGATCTCGAAGCTTACGCTGATGCCTCAATAACATGATTCGCTCGATTGTAAAGTTTGTGTTGATCACCGAAGCATTTGCCGTGGCGACGTTCGCATTTGGCTGGTGGATCGTTCCGGTTTTTGCATTCGTCCTTGGCATGACGCTCGACAGAGAACGCGGGCCTGTTCGTTACGCTGCGGTATGTGCAGCTGCCGGATGGCTGTCGCTGCTGCTTCTCGATGCTGCGAGAGGACCTCTTCTGTCGCTCGCATCGAGATTTGCGGGCGTGATGAAGCTTCCCTCGATCGTATTGATTGCAATCACATTGATCTTTCCGGCTTTACTTGCGTGGAGTGCAGCAACGATCGGAAAGTCATTAAAGGATCTCGTGATCGCGCAGAGAGGCGGACACACTGCAAGCGAACGGAATCCAGTCACGACAGGAATGCCGGTTGTCGATGCCTGACGTATCATCTCGCCGCTACAGCATTGGTGACTATCAACGGCTGAACAGCTACGTCGTTGATCTTCGCGAATCGCCGCCGGATGTCTTTGAAGATCTTAGCGCAACCGACTGGTCGCGACTTCGGTGGAAGGATGTAGGGCGACCTTATCGAGTGGAGAAATGGGCTCGCGGACGCCGTGAGTACGAGCAGAAGACTGGCGAACCAATGCCAGTCAGAGAGGGATGGAAGCATTTCAATCGCAGCTTCCACCATTTTTTCATCTCTGATCTTCCGCGCGATCAAGCCAGGGCGCGCTCGGAAATAGTAAGACAGCTCGCGCACATGGATGTACACGGCGCACAGGAGACAATGCAGGAGCTACTGTGCCTCGCCGTGTGGAATCGGGTGCACAGGGTCGAAGACGCCGTGTGGGATCCCCGCGGAAAACGTGCGCTGTTCGAGGGCCTCGATCTGAAAGCTCCGCGAATACTTTTTCTTGGCGCAGCTGAAGGCTACGAGGCGATGCAGCTTCTCGCGATGTATCCGGGAGGGGAAGCCGTGCTCGTCGATTACGACGAGTTCTGCAAGACTGATCGCTTCGGACGATTTCCCGAGGAGTACCCGTTCCTCGGTGTCGATTCGGGAACCGGGCACAAGAGAGTGTGGTATCGCGAGGAAATGCCTATTCACTATGAGGTCGCAGATATTCGCGATCTTCCGTTCGGGCGCGAGTTCGACGTTGTAGTGAGCATCGGGCTTGTCGAGCATTTTCCGGATGAGCACAAGCCGACCGCGTTCGACTTTCACCGGCGTTTTCTCAAGCCTGGTGGTTACGCGATAATCACGACACCACGGAATCAGCTTCGCGGGCGTGCGTTCTACACGATTTTGTCGGATTACATGAACTACGGATATCGCGAGCTGATGGACACGCGACAGCTTGCGCTTTACGCGCACGAAAATGGTTTCGACATTTTAAGAGCGGGATATATCAAGGCGCATAACGCTCTCATCTGTCGAGAGCGTTAAGGACTCAGCTAAACTTTTTCTTCCTTCGTTCGCTCGGCCAGCATTTTCGAGGTGAATCGCTGTCCCTCGGAGATTCGTTCGACCTCGATTGCAATTGCATCTACCGACTGCACGAGCTGCTGCAGCTGAGCCTGCATTTCAGCGGGAATTCGCGCCGGCTGAGGTGTTCCGCGCTCGATTCGCTTTGCGATGGCGCGCATCAACGGAAAGCCGATGATGATCGCTGCCATCGTGACGAAGAAAGCGATCGACACGTCCTTCACCCGGGGAGGCATGTCGCGAGTCGGAAACGGGTCCACGGAAATAACTGGTGTGCCGGCTGGCCGCGTCACAACGACCTGTTCTCCGCTTCGTGCTGCTCGGGCCGCTCGGCCTGCTTCCTCGGCTGCGGCTCTTGCATCGGCTGTTGCCTGTTGGACCTGGGCCCTTATCTGCTCGCGGAGCTGGTCTCGCGATATGGCGGGGTCCTGAGCAAGGCTTAGGTTGTACATCGTGGCAACTCCAATGAAGGAACGCGCCGTCTCATCTGACGATCCTAAAATGTATGTAGCGCGTCCAACGCTTGCTACGCGTCCGCATAAGCGACTTCGCTCGCGCATCTTTGGCGCAATCGAGGGCGCGTTCTTCGGCGCCGCCTCGTTTGTCTTGTTGTTTACGCTTGGCGTTCCGTGGGTGTTTCACATCGGAGCATTCGATGGCCTGCTCCCATGCATGGCGGTCGCGGCGGTGCTTGGATGGTTTGGACTGAGCCGCATTTCTCTCGGAGCTGGCGTTGCACTGACAATTGTGCTGGTGGTTGTCGCGTATAGTCCGATTATTCTCCGTCCGGCACGAAGCTTCGTGCGTACCGATCCGGTTCCTACCGGAGCGGATGCTGTGATGGTTTTGTCGGCCGGAGTCAACGACGAGGGATTGATTTCTCCAGCCGCCGCAGACCGCTTGATCAAAGGGCTGGAGATGGTACAGCAGGGTGTGGCGCCTGTGCTTGTTGTTACCCGCGAGGCGTACAACATCAATGGCCACCTCGTCAGCTCGAGGCAGGATCAGGAGCGCATTGTCGCGCTCACGCCAAACGGACTCTCGCACATGATAGTCGCCGGCATAACACATAGCACCCGCGATGAAGCGCTGCGAGCGCGAGATCTTTTCCGCAATCGAAAGTGGAAGCGGATAGTTGTTGTGACCTCGCCAATGCACACTCGACGCGCATGCGCGGCTTTTGAAAAAGTCGGCGTGACAGTGAGCTGTGTTGCGAGCGACGTCCGGGATTTTTCATTTAAGACACTCGAGAGCCCGATCGACCGGGTTTCAGCGTTTCAGCTCTGGCTCTATGAGACCGCCGGGACGATTCGATATCGTCAGCTCGGATGGATATGAGATTCGAAACTGCGCGTCGCTGAAAGCGTAGAGTAAGAATCCCCACCGGATATTCGGAATGACTTCGATTACTACTGTCGTTCAGTCGCTTGGCGTCGCCATGGCGGCGGGAGTAAATCTTCCGGCGACGATTGCCGTTCTTGGTGTTTCAGAGCGTGCCGGCTGGATCGAGCCGCTCCCTGGCGTGCTCGGCGTTGTCGGCAATGTGTGGATCATCGGCATCGCTCTGTTCTTATATGCGATGGAATTTTTCGTAACGTTGATTCCCGGCGTGGCGAGTGTCTGGGAGACTGCCCAGAGCGTGATCCGTCCACCTGCGGCAGCGTTTCTCGCGGTCGCGACCGCGTATCATTTGAACCCGGCGTATCTCATGGCCGCGGGGCTACTCGGCGGCGGACTCGCGCTCACTACTCATGGAACGAAGCTCGGATTGCGTTACGCGGTCGATGCGTCGCCTGAGCCTGTGACGAACGGTCTCGCGAATATTGCGGAGCTTGGTACGATTGCGAGTATCGGAATTTTTGTCTGGAGTCATCCGTATCTGACGATGACCGTCGCGATACTCGTGTTGATACTTCTGATTCTAGTAGTGCGAAGAATTATCATCACGCTTCGTCGCCTCTTCAGCGGAGAATGGAGAAGAGGAGCGACGGCTTAGGGGCAGGTCTTCTTTCGCCTCGGTCAGG
>DATLDN010000245.1:0-9400 GCA_035525855.1 Gemmatimonadaceae bacterium | reverse complement strand
GCGGGGTTTATTTCTCGTCCGACAATCATGGATCGTCGGACGTGTATTTCGCTGGGCTCAACGGTGGCGTGAAGCAGCTCACGTCGGGCAATCACATGCTGACGCTTACATCGCTCTCGCGATCCGGCATAGGAACGGGCCTCGAAGCTTCGGCCACTCGTCCGAACGACGTCGCGCGATTCGATCTGAAAAAGCCGTCCACGCCGGTTGTTCGACTTACAGCTGCAAACGACGACGTACTTGGACAGATCCGGCTCGGTGAAGTCGAGAAGATCACGTATCGATCGTCCGGCGGTGCAATGGTCGATGGGTGGATCGTAAAGCCGCCGTCATTCGATCCATCGAAAAAATACCCGATGATCATGGAGATTCACGGGGGCCCACACGGCGCATACAATGGCTCGTTCAATCCGCAATTTCAGAATTTCGCGGCGAATGGCTTCGTCGTTCTCTACACGAACCCACGTGGAAGCACCGGGTACGGAAGCGCTTTTGGAAATGCAATCGAGCACGCTTACCCTGGGGTTGATTATGATGATTTGATTGCAGGCGTCGACACTGTTGTCGGTCGCGGATACATAGATCAAACGAGGATGTATGTCGGCGGATGCAGCGGCGGGGGAGTTCTTTCAAGTTGGGTGATTGGTCACACGAACCGCTTCGCGGCGGCGGCGGTGCGATGTCCTGTGATCGACTGGATGAGCTTTGCCGGGCAGACGGATGTGCCCCTGTTCACATACAACTTCTTCGACGCCCCATTTTGGGAAAAGCCGGAGCAATGGCTCAAGCAATCGTCGCTTATGTACGTGAAGAATGTCACAACGCCCACACTCGTTATGACAGGCGAGCTCGACCGTCGAACACCCATGGCGCAGTCGGAGGAGTACTACGCGGCGCTGAAGATGCGCGGAGTTCCGACGACTTTGCTCAGATTCGAAGGCGAGTACCACGGAACGGGATCGAAGCCTTCGAACTGGATTCGCACTCAGCTCTACATGATGAGCTGGTACAAACGATACACGCGACCCGTCGGTTCGAAGGCGGTCAGCGTCGTGCAGTAGCAGTGCGATCGAGCGCCGTTATCCTGGTGATAGCGGCGCTCGCTTGCCATGGCTCGACAGAACCGTCAGCCCGGCATCCTGCAATCGTCATTGCGCATCGTGGTGCTTCCGGGTTGGCACCGGAGCACACGTTCGCTGCGTACGATCTCGCAATTCAACAGGGAGCCGATTACATCGAGCTCGATGTTCAGCGTTCCTCTGATGGGACGCTCGTTGTGATCCACGACGCTACGCTCGATCGCACCGCTCGCGGTTCCGCTGGGAGCTGTACCGGAGCCGTACGTGAAAAGACGCTTGCCCAACTCCAGAGCTGCGACGTCGGTCTCTGGTTCAATCAGACCAATCCAGCGTTAGCGAAGCCTGAATTCATTGGTCTTCGGATCCCAACACTCGATGAAATTCTCACGCGGTATCCGACTGCCCGTTACTACATAGAGACGAAAGATCCGGAATTTTATCCGGGAATCGAGGCTGACATTGTCGCGATGCTGAAAAAACACAATGTCGCGCCGGGGACTGAGTGGCCTCAGAGAGTTTTCATTCAGTCTTTTTCTTCAGCCAGTCTCGTTACGATTCATGCATTGGATTCGTTTCTACCATTGGTACAGCTTTTTGGTGCGATAACGCCTGCGGGGGTCGGCGCATCACTGGATCAGGTTCGCGCATATGCGTCGGCAATCGGTCCGATTGCGAGTGACGTCACCCCGACGGTAGTCAGCCTGGCGCACGAGAGATGTCTTCTCGTCCATGCATATGTAGTTGACGATGCCTCGCAAATGCTGTCGTTGCTGGGAATGGGCGTGGATGGCATTTTCACCAACCGCCCTGACGTGCTTCGTGACATCATTTCCAAATCGAGTATCACCGTAGTCGGGGACAATGGATGTTGAGCAGCAAAAAGATCTTCTGTTTCATTTTGGCAGCGGTCGGTTCGTCATCGTCAGCGCGCGCCCAGGCTGGGCCAGGCGGTGTGATTCATCGCGATTCAGTCCCTGCACCCGCTCTCAGACACAACATGGTGGGCGACCCGCACTGGGATCGGGTCTCCATCTACATTCCGCCGAGCTATCATCGGAATCCGCAGCGGCGTTATCCGGTTCTGTACTTCCTTCATGGTTTCGATGCCGATGATCGCGCGCTGATCAAAGGCGCCTATCAGAACCTGAATATTCGTATCTCTATGGACAGTCTCGTTCGCGCAGCACTGGTGGACGAGATGATCATCGTTATGCCCAACGCCCGGAACGCCTTTAACGGGAGCTTCTACACGAACTCGCCCGTTACTGGAAATTGGGAGCAGTTCATCGTTCGCGATCTCGTGAACTATGTGGACAGGAAATACCGCACTGTAAAATCACGCGACGGTCGCGGAATCGCGGGCCATTCAATGGGCGGTTACGGTGCACTGCGAATTGCGATGCGTCACCCAGAGGTTTTTTCCGCCGTGTACGCTCTTAGTGCATACGGGCTCGCGTTCACCGATTCCGTCGAGCGGAACTATCAGAAGAACTGGAAGACGGCTGCACAATTAAGGAACTGGGGACAGTACGCGAAGGCTGGATTCAACACCAATCTGATAATGGCATTTGGCGCCGCGAATGCACCCGATCTTTCAAACCCGCCGTTCTACGTATCTCTGCCATACATCATCAAGGGCGACTCGATGATACTCGATCGTAGAATCGCCCGGCGCTGGAGCATTCGCCCCATGGAGATGGCGCCGGAGTTCGTTTCGAATCTGCGACGGCTCTCGATCATGTTCGATGCGGGAACGGTGGATGGGTTTAAGGACATTCCGGTCCGCGCGAACGATCTGGACAATCTGTTGACGTCACTCGGAGTGCCGCACTCGTACGAGCTATACGTTGGCGGGCATGGTGATCAGATCAGATCACGAATCGAGAATAAGGTGCTGCCCTTCTTTTCCAGAGTGCTGCATTAGCATAGAGAACGGTTCTCGCGTACAGATGAGAGAAACCCTTTGGGTTTTGGGTCAATGGTTCTCGGCGAGTCAGCTAGCGGGTTTTGAGCGTTGGGTTTACCGACAGCTCATTACTCGAAAGCCGAACGCCGAGAACCATTGACCCAAAACCCAAAGGGTCTGTGTCGTCTCTCCGTCAGAGTGTTTCTTGCCTTACTCGCCGGCAGCCTTCCTTCGCCGCGTCCGAGCAACTCTTTCCTTCTTTCTCCGAATCGGAACGATATCCGGCTGCCCCTGATCGGGAACTGAAGCAGGCTGACGCGGTTGCTTGTAAGTGAACCGCTTACCCTCGTAGTTACGGAAGATCACCTCGTCGTCGTTGATCTCCTCGACATATTCGGGAAGCAGAGGAACTTTGCCGCCGCCGCCGGGAGCATCGATAACGAAGTGGGGAACAGCGAGCCCCGACGTCCAGCCACGGAGTGCCTGGATGATCTCAAGCCCCTTCTGAACCGTTGTGCGGAAGTGCTCACCGCCTGCGACCTGATCCGCCATGTATATGTAGTACGGACGTACGCGCGCCTTCAGCAGCTCATGCATGAGCTTCATCATCACCTTGGCGTCGTCGTTGACTCCCTTGAGAAGCACTGTCTGACAGCCGAGGACCACTCCTGCCTTCGACAGGCGATCGAGCGCGGCGACCGCAGCCGGTGTCAGCTCGTCGGGATGGTTGAAGTGAGTGTTCATGTAAATCGGATGGTACTTCTGCACCATCTCGCAGAACTCCGGCGTGATCCTTTCCGGCAGGTGCGAAGTAATCCGGCTCCCGAGTCGAATGATCTCGATGTGAGGAATTGCTCGCAGCTGCTGGAAGAGATACTCCAGTCGCCGGTCGCTGAGCATCATCGGATCCCCACCGCTCATGATCACGTCGCGGATCTCCGTGTGCTCGCGCAGATATGCAAACGCCGAGTCGAATTGATTCAGCGGAATTTTCTCGGGGTCGCCCACCTTCCGCCTGCGCGTGCAGAACCGGCAGTAGCTCGCGCAAACCGGGCTGACAAGAAACAGAGCGCGATCCGGATACCGGTGCGTGATGTTCGGCACCGGAGAGTCTCCATCTTCATCGAGCGAGTCGATGACTCCGTCGACGACATCGAGCTCGTCCACCGTCGGCACATACTGCTGCCACATCGGATCGCCAACTTCCTTGATGACGTTCAACGCATGCGGCGTCAGACGCATCTGGAAATTATCGAATGCCGGCTTCAGAGCTTCGACGTCTATCACGTCGTGCCCGAATTTGTCTGCCAGCTTTTCGAGAGTCGCGATGCTCTCTTCCTTGAGAATTCGTTGCCAGTCGCTCATTCAGTCACCACTCCTTGATGGGGCAGCAATTCGCAACGTGCGCGCCACATGCGCTACGATGCGCACTACGGCGTCCAACTTGTTCCAGAAAGTTGGAGCGCTCGCGGCCAAAGCTCGGCCGCATTCACTGACGGTTGTGCGAGAGCAAGCTCACACAGCCGTTGTACGAGAGCCGGATAATCCATTCCGGCAACACCTGCCATGCGCGCGAGTCCGGCGCCCGGCGAGATATCAGGATTTGGATTCACTTCCAGCAGCCACGGCTGACCTGACTTGTCGATTCTAAAATCGCAGCGGCCGTAGCTCTGACCACCGACGGCGCGCCACGCCGCGAGTGAGATCCGCTCTAGCTCCGCGCTCTGCTCAGGCGGAAGATCCGCCGGACAGCTGGGTGCAGCCCCAAGATCCTCATCACTTCCGGTGATCCACTTCGATCGATACGAAACGATCTTCCACATTCCACGCGGCATTCCACCGAAGTTGATCTCGGCGATTGGGAGCACCTGGTCGCCGACGATTCCGACATTCACTTCGCGTCCGTCGATGAATCGCTGCACGAGAACTTCATCCCACCGATCGTGCATTGCCTCGACGCGATCAGTCAGCATGCGCATGCTGCGCACGACAGACTTCTGCTCGATACCAATCGAGGCATCCTCTGCGGCAGGTTTGCAGATCGCCGGAAATCCAACACTCGTCACGTCTTCTCCTCGACGAACGAGCGACCATCGCGGTACAGGCAGACCCGCGTTGTCGAGAAGAGTGTTGATCAGATTCTTGTGAAGACAGAGGGCAGTTGTCGCGCTCGAATTTCCGGTGTAAGGAATTCCAAACAGCTCGAGCACGGCGATGACCATCGGCTCGAATTCAGCGACGCCATCGATTCCTTCGCAGAGATTGAACACGAGATCGAACTTTGCGCGACGAACTCGCTCCACCCATCGTCCATCCGGATTGACGGGAACGCGGACAGCATCGTGGCCCCATTGCTCGATGGCGTGCTCAACCGCCTCGACGGCCTCGAGAATGAGTCCGTCGGGATTTTGCCCCAATGCCGACATGGCATCGAACAGCACGCCGATTTTCATGCTCGCTCCTCCTCGTCGCGGAACCCCGCGCGGATGAATGCGATTGAGTGCCGCATGCGCGGCACTTTTTCAACTAGATGACGATTAAGCGCTCAATCGGTTCGAAACCGGATCTGTCGCAGTCGGTCCGTCGAGTTTGCGTGATCGCGTGGCTCGCGGACGAGTGACTGTTTTCGAAACGGCTCGAACTTTTTTGAGCTGACGTCCGAGCGGCACACCCTGCCGTTCTGCCGCCAGCTTGAGACAGGCTTGTATCAGCTCGTCATAGGAGAGACCCGCTGCGCGTGCTGCTTTTGGAAAGCACGAGTTGTCTGCGGGATCAGGAAGAATTCCGGGGAGAGGATTTACTTCGACGATGTTGGGCGCGCCGGCTGCATCGAGTCGAACGTCGATGCGCGACCAGTCGCGGCAGCCGAGAATTCGATACGCGTCGAGTGTCACACGCTCGATCTCGCTCGCCAGAGCGGAGTCGATCTTCGCTGGACAATCGAACATCTCGAGAGGATTCTCGGGTCGGTCCCAAATCCACTTTGCTTCGTAGCCGTAGATCGGCACTGCGCCTTCGGGAAGCGACGCGAAGTTCATTCCGACGATCGGAAGAACTTTGGCCGAAGCTCCATTCCCGAGAACAGCGCAGGTGAATTCAGCGCCGGGAAGATATTCCTCGATGATCACCGGCTGCTGATAAGTCGTGAGTAGAAACCGCACCTGCTCGTCGAGGTCCTCGATAGTCTCACAGAAATTCCGCTCGGTGATTCCCTTGGACGATCCTTCGTGGATCGGCTTCGCGAAAAGAGGAAGCGGCAAGGGAAGGTCCGCGATGAGACCGTCGAGATCACGGACATCGCGAACCACGAAAAACTTTGCCGTGGGGATTCCGTGATAGGTGAGAGTCTCCTTCGTGCGCGACTTGTCAAGGCAAAGGGAGAGAGTGAGGGGATCGCTTCCGGAATATGGGATTCCATAAAACTCGCAGATCGCGGGCACGTGGGCCTCGCGATTCACTCCGTTCTTTCCCTCTGCGATGTTGAAGACGATGTCCGGCTTCGTCGCTCTCAGGAGCTCCGGAAAATTTTCGTCTGCTTCGAGCCGGATTACTTCACCGAGAGGTGAGAGAGCGTGCGCGACGGCGTCGATGGTCGCGATCGAATCCCACTCCGCGTATTCGTCGATATTGGAAGGAGGCTCTTCTTCGAGACGGCCAATCTCGCCGTCTTCCACCGAGCCTGAGTGGGCGGTCGCCTTCGTGCCGAGTGGAGCTTCCTGCTCCGGCTTCTGGTTGTAGGCGAAACCGATTCGTGTCATTCGGTCTCTACGAAAATGCGCGTGACTGATTCACACTGACGAGTATAAAATCGCTGCACATGCGGCGCAATAATTATTCCGCCATTGAGAAAAATATTTTCAAGATTTTTCCGAAATTTTTTGGAGCTGACGGAGTCATGAAGGAAAAAACTCTGTCGCGGAGGCGCAGAGTCACAAAGAAAAACCCGTTGAGTTTTGCGTCGATGGTTCTCTGCGGGCAGCTAGCGGGTTTTCAGCAATGGGTGACCGACCGCTCATTGCTCGCAATCCGAAAGCCGAGAACCATTAACCCAAAACTCAACGGGTTTTTTCTCTGCGCCTTTGCGATAAAGCTTTTCACTTTTTTCCCTCTGCCACCTCGAGTGATCTCCTAGACCTTATGGTAGGAAATTCTCGCCGCGTCGATTCGATCCACACCCTGGTAGATCTCGAAGTCTGAAAAAAATCCTGGCGCTTCCGCCGACAGAATTCGAATGATCTGCACCGCGCAGCGGCGAATCTCCAGCTCGGCGCCCTCGCTCGATCGGAGCTCGAGCATCGTTCGCCACGCTCGCGCGTTGCCTGTCACGACGATTTTTGTCTCGGTGGAATTCGGCAGTACTCCCCGCGCGGCCTCACGCGCCATCTTCCGTCGGTGAACCTTGTCGCCCACCCATGCGTAGCGCTCCATCAGCGACTCGACGAGAGCCACGTAGCTCTTCTGCGCCGCATCCATCTGTTCGCTCCACGACGCTTCGAGCTTTGGATCGCCGACGATCGCCGGAGGCATCACGAAATTCGCCTCCGATTCGTCGACGTATCGCTGAGATAGCTGAGAGTACGCGAAGCCGGCACGATGCCTCACGAGCTCATGAGTCAGCGACCGGCTCACTCCCTCGAGGAGAAGCGAATAGTTTGCGTGCTCGAGAACGCTTCCGTGCCCCTGCTTCTTGATGTTCTCGAGATATTCTCTCGTCGGCCGATTCGCCGGATTTTTCTGGCTCATGTAGCAGAGCCGCCCGGCAAATTCTGAAAGTCTCTCACCATCTGAGCTTTCGCCGAGCCATTTGACGGGGAGATGAGGCGGCTCAGTGAACGAGGGCCGCGCGAGAACAGTGATTCTGGGCTCTGTAAAGATCACGGAATTTTTTTGGAGGATTGGCGCGAAAGCTATTCGCGCTGGTCGAGTAACGACAGACGGAATTTGGCGTATGCGCGATCATCGGCGACGATGTCGAGAGCGCGCTTCGCTTCAGCAGGCAGTGGAGTGATCGTCGGGTCGTACTTCACATCCTCGATCGGTCGCTGGCCGGTAAGAGAAAGCTTCACTCCTGGATTCAGAATCCCGTCGGGATCGAACGCAGACTTGATCAGGCGGAACAACCTCACTTCGTCCTCTGGCCAGACTTCCGAGAGAAGCGGCGCGCGAAGACGTCCGTCACCATGCTCGCCCGAGAGAGTCCCCGACAATTTTCTTGTGAGAGTGACAATGTCCTCCAGCAGACTGTCGACTTTGTCTCGCCAGTTGGCTTTGCTCATGTCGATCAGAGGATTCACGTGAACGTGCCCGTCTCCAGCGTGCCCGAAGATCACGCCTTTCACTCCGTGCGAGTTCAAAGCAGCGCGAACGCCCTTCACGTAATGGGCGAGCTTATCGGGAGGCACCGCTCCATCCTCGACGAACTGCATGGATCGAAGATTCTGATCGAGCCTGGCGAGAATCGGACTGGCCGCGTGACGAAGCTCCCATATTTCGTTCTGGTCGACATGTGAGAGCGCGACGGATACGTAAGTCGCACGCGCCGAGCGGAACTCGTTGGCCAGTTTGTCGCCGAGCGTTCGCGCTGCCTCTTCGCCTTGTGCTTCAACCTCAGCGATGAGGGCTGCCTCTGTCGCGGCAGGCAATGCTTCGAGAGAACCCGAGTTGCCTCCCCGAGCCACGTCGAGAAACGTCTTGTCGAGAAGCTCGCACGCAACTGCGCCCATCATGCGTGCTCGTCCCGCCGCATTGACTGCGTCATCGAGAGAAGCGAAAGCGCCGAGCACTCCGCTCGTGGCGGGTGCAACGTCCGCGAGCGATAGCTCGATGCCTGTGATTACAGCCAGCGTTCCTTCACTCCCAATGAGGATGTCGATGAGATCATCGCTCTGGAGGTATGCCTTCAGCGCGTAGCCTGAAGATTCTTTTCGAACTTTTTTATGAGTCGAGCCGATCTTCGTGCTCGCGCGCTGTATCTGCGGTCGCGCAGCCATGTGAAATCGCGCGACGGCCGGAAGGTTTCCGGGAGTCGGCTGTCCTCGCGTCACGGTGACCTGAGATCCGTCGGCGAGAACGCAATCGAGCGATGTCACCCAACGGCGTGTCGATCCGAAACGCAGTGTCCGTGCTCCCGCGGCATTTGTCGCGACCATTCCACCGATCGTGCAAAACTTTCCGCTCGATGGGTCGACTGGAAATCGAAGACCTTTTTCAAGAGCGGCAGCGTTTACGCTCTCCCGGATCGCACCGGGTCCAACTTTTATTCGCCGATTCTCCGTGTCGATCTCTCCGATCGCGTCGAGTCGGCTCACGTCGAGAACCACTCCCGGTCCGATCGCCCCACCGCCCATGCTGCTTCCGTAACCACGTACTGTGATCGGGATGGGTTCAGTGCGAGCCCAGCGAATGAGAGTGACGA
>DATLDN010000238.1:0-7160 GCA_035525855.1 Gemmatimonadaceae bacterium | reverse complement strand
CATGTGGATGGGTGTTACCAATTCCGACCGGATCGCACGCAGTTGCGCTGGTCGCACTGTTGCTCGCTGTGACGTTGATGACAGTGGGACTCGGAACACTGCTCGGTGTTGCTCTTCGAGATACTCGACTCGTCACGATGACCGGGCTTAACGCCTCGGTATATCTATTTTTCCTCGGTGGCGGGTTTACGACGGTGGCATTTCTTCCGCAGTGGCTTCAGATCGCGAGCCGATTTGTTCCCACGAGCTACGCAATCGAAGGACTTCGTCAGGCATTGTTCTATCCGAACCTTGCCGGATTCAAAACAGATATGCTTGTGCTGACCGGTTCCGCATTGTTGTCCGTAGTTCTTGCGTCGATCATGTTGTCGAGAGCGTGGAGGAGAGCGTGAAGCGTTTGGTAATTGCGACGTTGTGTTGTTCGGCATTCGTTGCGTGCGATCGTGACCCGGCTAGTAAAGTAAAAATCATCGACAGACCGCCGGCTGCCGTTGCGGTATCGTCCGACTCGAGCGCAACGGGGGCAAATGCGCAGGATGCTTTCAAGCCGCCACCGCCCTTCCAGTCGACGATGTGCAACGTTGCGCCGGAAACAGCGAAGGGACACACGACGTTTGTGGCCGAGGGACCGTGCAGCTTCAAACACACGGCCGACGTAAAGTGTCGTGCTGTCGCGGACGATTTTCACACCGTGATGCTTCGTCAGGGTCCTGGTGAGGCGACTGTATCCGTATATCTCAACGTCGAGTCATACAAAGGCGCGGGAAACTACGTCGATGGGCAGATGTTCCTTACGGTTCAGAACAAGGAGGCCTACTACCATTGGGGAAGTGACAGCGTGCATACAGTGGTCTCGAACGGCCTGAAGTACGTTGACGTCAAACCGACGCGACTGGTAGCAGAGCCACCTAATACTGGAACTGTCATGGTGTCCGGCAGACTGTGGTGTGCGAGTCTCACGACGGAGCCTATTGGACCGACGATCAGCAATGGCTGATCGCGCGCGCGATTTCCTCGCGATTCCCGATTATTCGCGCGAGGAGCTGCTAAAGCTTTTCGTTCTTGCCGAGCGAATGCGCGCGGGATCGTACACGGACAAGCCGCTCGCAGGAAAATCGCTTGGGATGATTTTCATGAAATCATCCACGCGAACTCGCGTTTCATTCGAAGTTGGAACGTGGCAGCTTGGCGGGCACGCATTGTTTTTGTCGCCCAACGACATTCAGATCGGGCGCGGCGAGCCAATTCCAGATACTGCTCGAGTGCTTTCGCGATTCGTCGACGGGATCATGATTCGCACATTCGCGCATTCGCAAATCGAAGAGCTTGCGAAATTTGCGACGATTCCAGTGATCAACGGTCTCACTGATTTATTGCACCCGTGTCAGGTTCTCGCAGACGTTCTCACGATTCGCCAGCATCTTGGAAGCATCGAGGGAAAGCGTGTTGCGTGGATTGGCGATGGGAACAACATGGCGAACTCGTGGATCAATGCAGCGTATCGTCTTGGATTTGAATTGACGCTCGCCTGTCCTGAAGGGTACGATCCCGACGCAGCGATACTGAAACGTGCGCAAACAGCTGCAAAGGTTCGTATCGTCCGCGATCCGATGGAAGCTGCAGATGGTGCAGACGTCGTGAACACCGACGTGTGGGCTTCGATGGGTCAGGAAGATGAGAAGGCTGTCCGCGAAAAAGCGTTCGCCGGATTCATCGTCGATCAGAAGCTCATGTCACGCACCCGCCGCGACGCGATCTTCCTCCATTGTCTCCCCGCGCATCGTGGAGAAGAAGTTGCACCTGAGGTTATCGACGGTCCGCAGAGCAGAGTGTGGGATGAGGCGGAAAACAGGCTGCACATTCAAAAGGCGATAATGGCAAATCTGATGGGAGGAGTCGCGCTGTGATTGCGGAAGGCGATCCGGCTCCGAATTTTGCGCTCGAGGCGGATGATGGGAGCATCGTCACGCTCGAATCTCTTCGAGGGAAGAACGTCGTTCTCTTTTTCTATCCGAAAGACAACACCTCTGGCTGAACGAAGGAAGCGTGCGCGTTTCGCGACGCTTTTCCCCGGTTCGGGGAAATCGATGCAGTGATTTTCGGAGTGAGCCCGGACAGCAAGGCGTCCCATCAGAAGTTCAAGAAAAAATATGGGCTCCCATATTTATTGCTTGTCGATGCTGAACATAAGCTCAGCGATAGCTTCGGCATCTGGAAGGAAAAGTCATTCGCCGGCGTGAAGTACATGGGCGTCGAGCGTACGACAGTCATCATCGGCCGTGACGGAAGAATCGAGAAGATTTTTCCAAAAGTTCAGATCGACGGCCATGTGGAGGAAGTCGAAGAGGAGATTCGGCGCATTAACGCGGCGGCCAGTTAAGCGGCGCGAATTCTGCAATTCGCGCGAGTATGACAAACACTGAAAAGAAGCTCAAGGAGCTCGACGAGCTCATCGAAGGAATCGATACCGCGATGTTCACGACGCGTCGTCGCGACGGTCACCTGGTTTCACGGCCAATGGCAACGCAGGGACGTATCTCCGAGGCCGATCTCTGGTTCGTTACGGACATCGAAACGCACAAGGACGATGAGATCCGGTTCGATCCGAACGTCAACTGCTCGTACTACAATATGAAGACCCGCGAGTGGGTGTCTGTAAGCGGCGTCGCGCGAATCTCGAAAGACCGCCACCTCATCAAGACTCTCTACAAGCCGGATTGGAAGATCTGGTTCGGCGACGAAGGCGGAAAGAAAGACGGCGGCCCAACCGATCCGCGGCTCGCGCTCATTTTCGTCGATGTAGACTCGGTCGTTTACATGAAGAACGACAAGTCGAAGCCAATGATCCTCTGGGAAATCATCAAGTCGAAAGTCACGGGTAAAGCAGCGGAAATCGGAGAGACGCGCGAGATCACTGGCGCGGAGTTAATGGACTGAGCATCCAATCAACCGCCTGGCGCGCGACGCCGGGCGGTACGCTGTGCTCTCCATCGTACGGAACGAACGTGATGGGAAACCCTTCGTTATAAAGCGTCGGCGCAATATTCCCCTCGGTGTTCGCGTAGCTCAGAACGGGATCCTGCCGTCCGTGCGAAATAAAAATCTCCGGAAGCCCGTTCACTGCGTGAGCAGCCGCTGTAATAAATCCTGGCGAAAACGCGATCACTCGTTTGAAAAGATCCGGATTCAGTGGACCGACGCCGAGTGCGTACGACGCGCCGTCTGAAAACCCTTCGATGTAAACACGATCGGGATTGATGAGACATGAGTCGAACGCAAACGCGAGTGCGCGATCGATGAACTCGATGTCCGGACCGAATCCACTTCTGATCGCGTCCCAGGTTATCCCTCGCGCATCGGGAGCGAGAAGAACGAATCCACGCTCCTCGGCATACGGTCCAAGAAAATCGCGGGGGCCACTCGCGCCGATGCCCGCACCATGCAGTGCGAGCAGCAGCGTCGCGCCGCTCTTGTCGGCGAGCGTCTGCGGAATGAGCAGGTATCCGTCGCGGTCGCCGCCGAGTCCGAGCTTGTGCGTTCCTGCAGAAAGTATGTGAGTCGGCGTATGCGGTCGGGCTGTCAGCTTTGCCGCTCCGTTACCGGGCGCTGCGAAAAGATCAAATCCGCAGCCTGCAAATCCCAGGAGCGAAGCGGATGACATCCGCGCGACAAACTCACGTCGGGTAAGTGAAGCCATGCGTATCATTTAAGCTGTTGCACGCCTCGACGCGATCGCTCCGGGACGAACCGAGATAATCGTGTGATGAGCGACACTCATCGCTCGCATCCGCTTCCGCCGCCCAGCATGAACCTGCCATATTGACCGGACTACGTTCACTCAACGGAACCACGCATTGACCGCCCCAGACAACCTCAAGCGAACTCCGCTAACCGATATCCACGCCGCACTCGGCGCCAAGCTCGTTCCATTCGCCGGATACGTCATGCCGGTTCAATACCCCACAGGAATTACCGCCGAGCATAAGGCCGTGCGCGAGAAGTGCGGGTTGTTCGATGTAAGTCACATGGGTGAGTTCATCGTTCGAGGTCCTGGCGCGGTGGATTTCGTGAATCGAGTGACAACAAACGACGTTGTCGGAATGGCGATTGGACAAGCGCACTACTCCACGATTCTGAACGAGCGCGGAACGATCGAGGATGATTGTCTCGTTTATCGCTCTGACGATCATCTGATGATGGTCGTGAATGCGTCGAATGCGTCGAAGGATTTTTCGCACATCAGTAGAGAGCTCGGAAATTTCGACGCGCAGCTGGAAGACGTTAGCGATGCAACAGCGTTGCTCGCCTTGCAGGGACCTGAAGCAGCAAAAATTCTTCAGCGGCTAACCGATGTCGATCTCTCATCGATCAAGTACTACCATTTCGCGTTGGGAACTGTCGCGGGAATTCCAAACATTATCCTCTCGCGCACGGGTTACACAGGTGAAGATGGATTCGAATTGTATTTCCCGAACGAGAATGCAGTGCATATCTGGAATGCACTGATTGCTACCGGACAAGTCACACCCGCCGGGCTTGGCGCACGAGACACGCTCCGACTCGAGATGGGAATGGCTCTCTACGGAAACGACATCGACGATACAACAACTCCGCTCGAAGCCAACCTCGGCTGGCTCGTCAAATTGAAGAAGGGAGATTTCGTTGGACGTGATGCACTCGCCAAGCAGAAGAAAGAGGGGCTGAAGCGAAAGCTCGTCGGATTCACCACTGGTGAGCGCGCCTTTCCGAGACATGGATATCCTGTATTCGTAAACGATGCGCCGAGTGGTGATGTGAAGAGCGGTACGATGAGTCCGACACTCAACATTCCGATCGGAACTGCCTACGTCCCCGTCGATTCAGCGAAGGAGGGAAGCGAGCTCGAGATCGAGATTCGCGGAAAGCGAATTCCTGCCCGCGTGGAGAAGATGCCGTTCTACAAAGGCGGCTCGCACCTCTAACAAATGCGCGTGGCCATTCTCACTGTATCCAGCTCGGTCGCCAGTGGCGATCGCGAAGACGTGTCGGGCAAAGCAATCGCCGACTGGTGTTCCGCACGCGGTGATGCAATCACGCGTCGCGAAACGGTGACTGACGAAACCTCGGCGATTACCGCGCGAATCGTTGCGTGGTCCGACTCAAACGACAGTGATTTAATTCTTACGACAGGTGGAACCGGTCTTTCGCCCCGCGATGTAACTCCAGAAGCAACGCACGCTGCAATCCAGCGCGAAGCAACAGGAATCGCGGAACGAATAAGAATTCTTTCGATTGAAAGCTTTCCGCGCGCTGCGTTGTCACGTGGGATTGCGGGAGTACGCGCATCTACTCTCGTAATAAATCTTCCAGGTTCGCCGAGTGGTGTGCGTGATGGATTGAAAGCGCTCGAGCCGATCATCGATCATGCGTGCGATGTTCTGTCGGGGAAAGTCACGCAGCATGATCAGCCGAGCGCGAAATGAAGGTTCTTATCACGCTTACTGACGTTGAGATAGCTGTAAGGCTCAACGCGCTGCTCGAGGCCGACGAGGTCGAGACCGTGATGGTCTCACCGCTGGATGATATTCGCAGCGAGATCAAGCGCACGAAGCCGGATCTCGTCGTCCTGACGGGCGCCATTGCAGATCCAACGAGCATTCAGGTCGTAAAGGATCAGCTATGGGAAGGAACCGCTGTGCTCGGCCTCGCAGATGTTTCCGATCCTGAATTTATGGAGAAGATGAGAGCGATCGGATTCGTGGATGTGTACGCGAAACCGATTTCTCCCGACGAGCTGCTGGCAGTAGTGCGGGGAATACTCGACCGACAGCGAATGGCGAGCGTGACTGGTCTTATCGGACAGTCGAATGGAATCCGCGAAGTGCTCGTGAAAATCGAGCAGATGGCCCCGGTATCGAGCACAGTTCTCGTCGAAGGTGAAAGTGGAACCGGCAAGGAGCTCGTTGCGCGAGCGATTCACCGTCTCTCTCCTCGCCGCAACAAACCATTCATCGCAGTAAATGCGGGTGCCCTTCCTGAAACTCTTATCGAGAGCGAGCTCTTCGGTCACGAGAAGGGTGCGTTCACCGGGGCCGCTGAGCGAAGACTCGGCAGATTCGAGCTGGCGAATAACGGAACTCTTTTTCTCGATGAGATTGGAGAAGTTCCACCGGCGACGCAGGTGAAGCTGCTGCGTGTTCTCGAGGATGGAGAGGTGATGCGTGTTGGCGGAACGACGCCGATAAGTGTCGACGTTCGTGTTGTCGCAGCGACGAATCAACCGCTCCGTCGGCTCGTTGAAGAAGGAGGGTTCCGCGCGGATTTGTATTATCGGCTGAATGTTCTGAGCATTTATCTTCCGCCGCTTCGCGACAGGCCCGATGACATTCCGCTGCTCGTCAGAAAATTCGTTCGAGAGTTTTCTGCTGCGCACGATCGTCCGTTTCGTGGAATCTCTGCAGAAGCGGTGCAGTTGCTCGTGGAGTATCAGTGGCCCGGTAACGTTCGCGAGCTGCGCAATCTGATAGAGAGCATGGTTGTGCTTGCTCCGGGAAGACAAATCGAAGCGAGTGATATTCCGCGCGAGATCCGCGAAGGTGGTGGCTCGCGGTTTCTTCCCGTTCCGGTTGGTCCGCTTGTGCGTGGATCGCAGGGTGCCGGTGGTCGCGAGCTCGAGTTCATCGTGCGCAGTCTTGTCGAGCTGAAGCTTCAGGTTGAGGAGCTGCGTGCTCGCATGCAGTCGGCGGAGATGCCGCGGGAAATTTTCACATCACGAATCGACTCTCAGCCTGAGCGCGTGATTGCAGGCAACGTATCCAACGATGTGGATATTTCTGCGCAGAGTGTAAGCGCGATCGAACCGCCTGGTCAAAGTATGGGACCCCGTACAATTACCATCGCTCCGGGGATGACAATGGCCGAGATAGAGAAGGCAGCGATTCAAACGGCCCTCGCGGAAACAAAAGGAAACCGAAGAAAGGCCGCAGAGATGCTCGGGATTGGAGAGCGGACGATGTACCGCAAGCTGCGCGATTACGACATTCCGGTCACGTAAACTCTCGGACGGCGCGCGTGCGTCGAGGCGACGCCTTCGAGCTCGCCCATGTGGTACTGCCGCTTGAAGTCGGTGAACTTCAGGCCGTTGGCGGTCGAGATGACCACCACGCGATCGGTGCGCCGGA
>DATLDN010000234.1:0-3704 GCA_035525855.1 Gemmatimonadaceae bacterium | reverse complement strand
TCGTCAGCGTTGGGACACTCATGTCAAAACTGCCAATGAGGCTCACCCATAACTCCCCTCTCACATCCCCACTCCTGCGCTAATCTTGCGCCTCACACCCGCGCTATCCTCCAAGTTTTTTTATCACCCAAATTTTAGACGACGGACGCGCGCTTTGCGCGCGGCGCTCTCGCGGTAGATTCTCGATTCAGATTGTGCGAATAGCACCGCGCGCGAAGCGCGCGATCGTCGCATAAAAATGGGTGTGATAAAAGGGCTGGAGGGATCGACCCCTGCCCGAGAGTGGGGATGTGAGAGGGGAGTTTGCGTGAGCCTCATTGGCAGTTTTGACATGGGCGTCCCGACGCTGACGCAGCTAAGTAGAATCGTTGAATGTCAAAACTGTCATGCCCGCTCGCGCATAACTCCCCTCTCACATCCCAACACACTCATGTCTCGGGGCCCGTTCAGTTGTTTGTTCTAGCCCTCACGGTCGATGCTCCCTAAATTCGCGCATGGCCCTACCCGCTGAAACAATCGAAACGTCCGAAGCGAAAGAATCGTCGGGCGGATTTGTAAAAGCGCTGACGCTCACAGACGCAACGATGCTTGTGTCGGGCTCGATGATCGGCTCAGGAATTTTCATCGTTTCGGCCGACATCTCACGCAGCGTCCAATCACCGCTGTGGCTGCTGCTCGCGTGGGTCGCGGCAGGCGTTATCACGCTACTTGGTGCGCTAGCCTATGGTGAGCTCGCCGCGATGTATCCGCGCGCCGGTGGGCAGTACGTCTTCCTCCGGGAGTCGATGGGTCCGTTGATGGGATTCCTCTATGGATGGACCCTCTTCATAGTCATTCAAACAGGAACGATCGCTGCGGTCGCAGTCGCGTTCGGTCGCTTCCTCGGAGTTTTGTGGCCGGCCATCGGTCCCGAGCGATTCTCGTGGTTCCCGCACGTTGATTTCAACATGCCAGGCGGTGCGATCGAAGAAGGACTATCACCGCAACGACTCATCGCGCTGATATCCGTCTGGGTTCTGACATGGATCAATCTGCGCGGCGTTCGCGAGGGAAAACTCGTTCAGACCAGTCTGACGCTGATCAAAACGGGCGCGCTCGTTTTGTTGATCGTACTTGGCCTCACCATCGGACGAAACGCGACCGCAGTCGCAGCGAACTTTGGAAATGGGAATTTCAGCGGCGGTGTGAACGTTACGTCCGCGTTCATGATTGCATTCGGCGCTTCTCTCGTCGGATCATTGTTCTCGAGTGACGCGTGGAACAACGTCACGTTTGCGGCCGCGGAAGTTCAAAATCCAAAACGCAATCTGCCGCTCGCATTGTTTCTCGGCACGGGTCTCGTCAGCCTCCTTTATCTCCTCGCAAACGTCGCGTACTTGAACATCCTCCCGCTGCACGGGACGAAAACAGCGACGGACGTTCTTGGTCTGGGGATCGAGTACGCCAAGCAGGATCGTGTCGGCAGCGACGCAGCGGAAATGATCTTCGGTCCAATCGGTGGATCGGTAATGGCTGCGGCCATTCTCATCTCGACATTTGGATGCAACAACGGGCTGATTCTATCGGGCTCGAGAGTTTATTATGCGATGGCGCGCGACGGGCTGTTTTTCAAGAGCGTCGGCGTGCTGAACAAAAACAAGGTGCCGGCGAGGGGGCTGATCGCGCAGTCGATCTGGGCCAGCCTGTTGTGTCTGAGTGGTACATACGGACAATTGCTCAATTACGTGATCTTCGCTGCGCTGATATTTTACGCAGCTACGACGATCGGCCTGTTCATTCTTCGCAGAAAGCGTCCAGACGCCGAACGTCCGTATCGCGCCGTTGGGTATCCGGTGCTTCCGGCACTTTATATCATTCTGGCGCTGACGGTGGCCGTTGTATTGCTGATCTCCGAGAGCACCCGGTCCCAGTCGATAGCGGGGCTCGTGCTGGTGGCGATTGGCATCCCGGTCTACTTCCTATGGCGGAAAGCTGAGCCGCAGCCGTAAGCGGCTTCGCTACCGTCTTCACGCAACAACAAAGCATCACGACAGTAACCTTGGCGCCGCCCGAAAGAACGACGCCAATTTTGCAAGTAACCCCAGGAGATTTTAAATGAAGATCGTGCACCACCCGATGTTTCGTCGTGCTGTACCGATTGTGAGCGCTCTGCTCGTCGCACTGTTGGGAGTAGCGGCCAACGCTATTCCGGCGCTCGCGCAGACTGAGACGCATCAAGGCGGCGAGGCGAATCTCGTAATTCCCGACCTGTCGTCCGTGTCGTTCCTCGGCATGCCCGGACGAACGCTGCTGATGGTGGGCCTCGTAGTTTGCGCGCTCGGCCTTTTGTTCGGCCTCGTGATTTACTCGCAGCTCAAGAACATGGCCGTGCATGAATCGATGCGTGAGGTTTCGGAGCTGATCTATGAGACGTGCAAGACGTATCTCATAACGCAGGGAAAATTCATTCTGATTCTCGAGGTATTCATCGGCCTCGTGATTCTGATGTACTTCGGATGGCTGTCGAACATGCCGGCAATGAGAGTAGCCATCATTCTCGCGTTCAGCCTGATCGGAATCGCCGGAAGCTACGGTGTCGCGTGGTTCGGCATTCGAGTGAATACATTCGCGAATTCTCGCACTGCATTCGCGAGTCTTCGTGGAAAGCCTTATCCCTGCTACGCAATTCCTTTGAAGGCAGGCATGAGCATCGGAATGCTTTTGATTTCCGTCGAGCTCCTGATCATGCTCTTCATTCTGCTCTTCGTTCCGGGTGATTACGCCGGACCATGCTTCATCGGATTCGCGATCGGTGAATCACTCGGCGCCGCAGCTCTTCGTATCGCCGGTGGAATCTTCACCAAGATCGCCGACATCGGTGCTGACTTGATGAAGATCGTATTCAACGTGAAGGAAGACGATGCTCGTAACCCTGGCGTAATCGCGGATTGTACTGGCGACAACGCCGGTGACTCGGTTGGACCAAGCGCCGACGGATTCGAGACGTACGGTGTCACGGGTGTCGCGCTAATCTCGTTCATTCTTCTCGCGGTGCACGAGCCGGCGACACAGGTGCAGCTGCTCGTGTGGATTTTCGCTATGCGCATCATGATGGTCGTCGCGAGCGGATTCTCGTATCTGGTAAACGAATCCATCGCCAAAGGCCGTTACGGCAACGCGGATGAAATGAATTATGAAACTCCGCTTACGTCGCTGGTGTGGCTTACGTCGGTCGTCTCCGTCGTTCTAACGTTCATCGTTTCGTACTTCCTGATTCCCGATATCGGCGGAGACTCGTCGCTCTGGTGGAAGCTCTCCGCGATCATCACATGCGGTACACTCGCCGGCGCAATCATTCCCGAGCTGGTGAAAGTCTTCACCTCGGTTGAATCGGCGCACGTTGCGGAAGTCGTGACGTCGTCACGGGAAGGTGGCGCTTCGCTCAACATTCTTTCCGGATTGGTGGCGGGTAACTTCAGCGCGTACTGGTTGGGTATGACGATCATGGTTCTCATGTCCATTGCGTACGGAGTAAGCACGCTCGGCATGGGAGCATTGATGCTCGCGCCGGTAGTGTTCGCGTTTGGACTCGTCGCATTCGGCTTCCTTGGAATGGGACCGGTTACGATCGCTGTCGATTCATATGGTCCGGTGACTGACAACGCGCAGTCGATCTTCGAGCTTTCGACCATCGAGCAGCTTCCCGGTGCGTCGGAAGAAGTTCA
>DATLDN010000217.1:0-33947 GCA_035525855.1 Gemmatimonadaceae bacterium | reverse complement strand
CCCCTTAGAGGATCGGTTGAAACATGGCGAGTAACAACTCCCGTCCGGGCCTGTCGCCCGCGACAAGAGTCGTCGTCAAGGTCGCCATTTACTACGTAGTTCTCCTCGCGCTCGGCTTCCTGATATGGCGCGTGCTTCCGCACACCCCGCGGTTGGCGACTACAGTTCTCGAGTCGCCATTTGGGAACAATTCGGTCGAGACGTCGCGGCGGGAGATGCCTGCGCCAGTCGACCAGACGAGCCTCAGCCTCACCGTGCTCATTGCGATGGTGGCGGCGATCTCACTCGCCATTCCAGTCGCGTGGGTCTATCAGCTAACGCGTGCAAAGAGGGGATACCAGCAGTCGGTGGTGCAGCTCCTCATCATGCTTCCACTTGTCGTCGCGGGAATCGTAGTTCTGGTCAAATTCAGCCTTGCGCTTGCTTTTAGTTTGGCCGGAATTGTTGCTGCTGTCCGTTTCAGAAATACGCTCGACGACAGCAAGGATGCGGTTTACGTTTTTCTTGCAACAGGAATAGGGCTCGCCGCAGCCGTGGACATCCCTGTAGCGACGGTCATCTCGATTGTTTTCAACGTGACGATGCTCGTGCTGTGGTACACCGACTTCGGCTATGAACCGGTTGAGCTCGAGGGAAGCATCGCGGAGCAGCGTCTCGAGCGCGCGAAGGAGCTAGCGCGAACGGGGACGTTCGTTGCGCGAATTGACGATGAAGTCTTCAAGAACATGACGCGAGAGCAGCTCGAAGGCGTGGCTGAGCGTGCGTGGCGCCGGGCGCATGGCGACCTCGACAGCGCCGGCGGAAAAACTCCGGAAGCGGAAACCCGGCTTCGCGTCAGGACGACAGATGTAGGGAGAATGCGAGCGATTGTCGACCCTTTGCTGGACGACTACGCGAAGAACTGGGAAGCCGGGGATGTATCGATTGACGGGCAGGGAATTCTCACGATCGAATACGTAATGCAGCCAAAGAAATCGACCGATCCCGAAACACTGCTCGCCCTGGTAAGAGTAGCGTGCGGGGAAGCCCTCGTTGAAGCGCAGCTGAGGTGAAATCAATGGTCTCGAAAAAAAATCTTCTCGCGATAGCAGTGGTTGTTTTTTCAGCCAACCTCGTAATTCCCTCCCGCCTCGCCGCGCAGGCCATAGCGGCAACATCGCAGGGCGTCGACAAGCCACAAGTCGGCAAGGATGGGAAGCCGAAGGTGGCAAAAGCCAAGCGCGGCGAAATGACGTTTTTCGACCGCACCAACGAAGCACCGCCAATTGGGATAACGCTGACCACGAACCTGAAAAGAATTCGTGGCGATAAAGGCGACGAGTCTCCGTGGCGTACCGGAACGCTCAAGTATGCGGGTGCCGACGGAAAAGAAATCGTGGTTCCGATTCAGCTGAAGACGCGCGGGATCTGGCGTCGTCATAACTGCGACTTCCCGCCTGTACGATTCAACTTCAATCGCGAAGCTGTGCGGAACACGGTGTTCACCGGAATGAATCGCCCGAAGCTCGTCAGCTATTGTCGTAACGACGACGCGTACGAGCAGTACGTGCTCCAGGAATACCAGCTGTACCGGATCTACAACCTGTTCACGCCCAACAGTCACAGGGCGCGACTCGTCACCATGACTTATGCGGACGAGAGCGGCAAGGTTCAGGCAACGCGACCGGCGATCATTCTCGAGGAACCCGAGGAATTGGCTGACCGCGTGAACACCAAGATGATGAAGGAAAAGGGTGCTGGCCCGGAATTCGTGGAACCGTTTCATAATGCGCTCGTCGGAATTTTCGAGTACATGATTGGAAACACCGACTGGTCGATTTTTGCGCTGCATAACATAGAGTTGCTATCTCAGCCCGACGGTAACGTTATTCCCATTCCGATGGACTTCGATTTTTCAGGCGTGGTAAACGCGCGCTATGCGACGCCCGACCCAAAGCTGAGCATCAGCAGCGTTCGGCAAAGATTATTCCGGGGGTATTGCGGTCCGCAGGAGCAATGGGCGAAGGTTATCGATCTGTTCAAGCAGAAGAAGGATTCCATTTACGCGCTCTATAGCGATCCGATTGGGAAGCTCCTGAGAAAGGATCAGGTGGACCAGACGCTCAAGTACTACGATGATTTTTACAAAACGATCAATGATCCGAAGGCAGTGAAGCGCGAAATCATTCAGCCCTGCGTGACGGGACGCTGATCGGCTCGCAAGTTCTCTCTAAAAAAGCGCTGCCCTCGTTTCGCTACGAGCTGCGCTCCTCCGCGCATCTGGAGGAGCTTGCTTCGTCGCGTCTCCCCGATGGCATCGATGCGTCCGATCCCAAGCCGTCGCAGCATCGCGACATCTATCTCGACACACCGGATGACACTCTTCGGCGCCGCGATATTGTTTGTCGCTTTCGCATCGGCGCTGACGACAGTCGAACGCTTTCACTCCGTATCGGTGGTGGATCCACAGATTCAGAAATAAGTGTCGACTCGCGCGTCGAATCGCCTGATGCAAAAGAGGCGATAAAGGAAAACTCGGAAGCCGGGCGTCGACTTCAAGCCGTCGTGAATCCCGATCTACTCGAGCAAACGCTCGATCTTGAAGTTGAACGATTAACGCGACTGGCGGATTTCAATTTGTTTCGCCGTCCGCGTGTGGAGCTCCATTACGATCGAATCACCGCGCGGCAGGGAAAGAAAACCCGGCATTTTTATCAGCTGTGCGTTCATGGTAAAGGGCGAAAGGAAGAGCCCATCGAGCGGTTGGCGCGTGCGCTCGAGAGGCAAAATCATCTTCGCCGGGTTCCCGTCGGTCTGCGCGATCGCGCGGAGCTTCTCATCAGATGGAAGGGGGGCGACGACGACAAGGAAACCCCGACATCACCGCGTCCGGTAGTTACGGATACTGCTCCCGGCAAAGAACGGAAGCTTCCGGAGTTCCTGAATCCGGAGCTAAGTCTTCTGGCGTTCCAAAGCCGAGTGCTTGCGCTTGGTGAAGATTCACGAACTCCGCTTGCTGAGCGTTTGAAGTTTCTCGCAATCGTGAGCGCGAACCTCGACGAATTTTTCATGGTTCGCATGGCGGGTCTTCGCGAAAAAGCCAGAGAGCAGCGTGAGGAGCAGTGCGATGATGGCCTGACTCGTGGCGAACAGGTTGAGCTCATCGAAGAAACTGTCGCGGATCTCATGCGGCGTCAGTACGATTGCGCAGCAGAATGCCTGCGCGCGCTCGAGAAGATTGGCATCAAGATCGTTCGATGGCGTGATCTGAACGCATCGCAGCGTCAGGCTCTCCGCTCCGAAGTTCAGGAACAGATTCGCCCTGCGCTGACTCCGATGGCGATGACCTTGAGTCCCGGGCACCCTGTTCCGCATCTGCCGCATCTGACGCTGGCTTTGGCTGTTGTGCTTCGCGAAGCAGACGATGGCCGCACTCACTTTGCGGAGCTCGAGATTCCATCCGATGCGCCTCGCGTTCTCAACGTGCCGGAGACAACCGGAACGCTTATCACGATCGAGGAAGTGATCCGATCGAACATCGATATGGTTTTTCCGCCGGAGCGCGTGGCGGATGTACACGTCTTCCGTGTCACACGCGGTGGCGATCTCGATCTCGATGAGGAACGCGCAGATGATCTGATCGATGCAGTTGCCGATGCTGCCGGTCGGCGCTTGACGAATCCTGCTGTTCGCGTTGAAGTGGAGCGTGGAATGCCCGGATTTGTGCGCAATCTCGTACTGGAGAGTCTCGGGCGCGAAACTGCTGCGATAGAAGCGGGACTCGAGCACGCGGATATCGATGAAGTCGACGGGTTGATCGATCTTCGATTCATGTCGAAGATCGAATTGCCGGATGATCCTTCTTTGCGTTACCCGCCGTTCACGTCACGTGAGCCCATACCGGCGAATCAGTCCGTTCTCAACATGGTCGGTACGGCTGATCTGATGTTCCATCATCCCTTCGATTCGTTCGAGGAGACGGTGGTCAAGTTTATTCGTGACGCATCGGTTGACCCCGACGTGACAACGATCAAAATCACGCTATATCGAGTTGGAGATCCATCCGCAATTGTGGAAGCGTTGCTCGCGGCGGCGCGAAATGAAAAGCGGGTAGTTGCGTTCGTAGAGCTGAAAGCGCGATTCGATGAAGAGCACAATGTTGCATGGGCTCGCCGGCTGGAGCGTGCAGGCGGACACGTGATTTCCGGTTTTGTGGGATACAAGAATCACGCGAAGGTTGCCCTCGTTGTACGCCGGGAGAATGGCAAGCTGCGTTCGTACGTGCACATCGGTACGGGCAATTACAACACGAAGTCCGGGCGTGAGTATACAGACTTGAGCTTGTTTTCTTCGCGCGACGCACTGACGTCCGATGCAGCTGATTTGTTCAACGCACTGACGGGAGAATCCCTCCCACCCCAAGGTCTGACTCACGGCGCACTCGCGGCTCCAACGCAGATGGTCGATGCGATGCTGGGCATGATCGATCGCGAGGCGTCGAATGCGCGAGCCGGAAAGCCTGCGGGAATTACAGCGAAACTGAATGGATTGTCAGATGCCGAAGTCGTCGGGGCGCTGATCAATGCGTCGAACGATGGCGTGAAGATCGATCTTGTCGTGCGCGGTATCTGCACGCTGCGCCCGGGAATTCCTGGCCGGTCGGAGAATATTCGCGTGATTTCCTGTGTCGGCAGACTTCTGGAGCATTCGCGTATTTATCGATTCGAGAACGCCGGCCAGCCGATTCACTTCATCGGCTCTGCAGATTTGCGTCCACGCAATCTCCGCCACCGTGTGGAGCTGCTTGTTCCGGTCGCCGATGAGACGCAGAAAAGAATGCTCGACGACATTCTCTCGTTGTACATCAATGATCCGCACGGATGGGATCTCAAGTCGAGTGGGGAGTACGTGCAGCGCGCCCAAGGTGGTAGCGGTGCGCAGGAAGAATTGATTGCGCGGATAACTGGTCCTATCGGCGCGGGACAGTAGCGGGCGTGAAGGTTCTGATTGTTGGCCTCACCGGCCAACAATCAGATCCTTCACTGCTACAGTACTCGAGGACCGAAGGGTTGTTCACGGATTCGGTCTGGGCCTCGGCCACGGCCAAGGCCACGGATTGAACGAATTATTTCCTGCTAATCCGCGGACCGCCGCTTCACGAACAGTCGGATCCTTCGAATCGAGCAGCGAGGTCAGTGTTTTCTCAGACCGGCCACCCGAACGAATCAGCGCACGAATCAACGCTCGCCGCACCTCGCTCGACTGCTCGCGGCCAAGTGCATCCTGAATCGCATTTAATGCTGTTGAATCACTGATCTGACCGAGCGCCCACGCAGCCTTGAGCCGCGCATCGTCGCTTTCGTCCCTGAGTACCTGAAGCAATCCCGCGGGAGCGCGTCCCCCGTTTCGCATCTGACCAATCGCCCATGCGGCGGTGCCACGAACGCGTGAGCTTCGATCACTCGACGCAATACTGCCAAGTACATCGATCTGCGTTCGATCTTCGATTTGACCAAGAGCCCACGTGGCAGTTTCGCGCACGCGATCATCTGCATCACGCCGAGCGACTGATCCCAACGCGCTCACTGCGCTGCGCGCCTCGAGATCGCCGAGCGCCCATGCAGCCATTTCTCGTACGCGCGCGTCGTTGTCCTGCGTGAGCGCGCCGGTCAGCGCATCAACTGCCTGCCGGGATTCGAGCTGCGCAAGCGCCCACGCTGCCGCGCGTCGAACAGATGGAGCAGGATCCTGTCGCACCATACGAATCAACGCAGGTACGGAGCTGGTTGAATCATCCATTCGCCCTGCAGCGATTACTGACGCTTCGCGAACGGTCTCGTTGTCGTCGCTAAACAAATCCTTGATCGGCGACAGCGCTTTACCCGCTTCGAGCCGGCCCAGTGCCCACGCCGAATTAGCTCGCACGCCAGGCGTCTGATCGCGCAGTGCGCGAATCAATGCGTCTACTGCCTTCTGCGAATGAACGAGTCCAAGACCAAGCGACGCGACCTCGCGAATCGCAGCATCGGACGACGCAAGGCGCGTGACTAATCCGTTTACAACCAGGTCACCGCGATTGCGTCCAAGTAATCGCACGGAGATCTCGCGCACGCATCCATCATTCGTTGCCAACGCATCGAGCAGCTGATTCACCTGCGCATCGGTGAGCTGCTGCTGTTGAAGATCGTAGCGCTGACTCAAGGCTGGGCCGAGGGGAGTCGAAGGCGCATCACTCCATTCATTCCAGCCGAAGTTGCGAACTGCCTGTGCGGCCAGCGAACACATGAGTGGCGCGGTGCCGCGCGCCTGCGATATGAGTGCAGCCACATCGAGTGGTGCTCGATCATCCTGAAGACTTTCAGCGCCACCAGACGACGAGCGCAGAATTTCAGCAGCGCGCATCGCGACGTCCCGCCCCGGGTTGGTGGTAAGCATTACTGCTGCGACAATGACTCCCGCGATTCGTTGCATTGTTACTCCCGTTAGCTGGCGCATGGCCATCGAGTGTTGCGTGTTAGGTTGAAAAATCAGCACTTCACTTCAAAAGAAAGGCGCGTCGGTGACCTGACGCGCCATTTTGTTGCGGCGCGTTACGGCTGCGGACGGGGCTCCGGCCATGGCCACGGCCACGGTCCTATACCATGTCCACCTGCAAGCGCGCGAACTGCGAGCGACCTGATCTGTGGATCTTTTGATTCGAGCAGACGTCGAACTGCATCGACTGACTTCTCTCCGGTCGCAGCGAGTGCGCGGATGTACGCCATCTGCAGACCCTTATCCGTCTCGGTCCTGAGTGCTGCATCGAGCGCGTTTACTGCGCCGGGGTCTTCGATCTGGAACAACGCCCACGCTGTGACCTCGCGAATTCGCGGACTTGGATCGCGCAACATTGCGATCAATGCCGGCGGAGCCTGGCGAGGCTCGAGCTGTCCGATTGCCCAGATTGCGCGCATCCTGATTCCATCGCTCTGGTCGGATAGGAGCCGGGTCAAGTCGTCGATCGCGCTGTTGTCGCCGACTTCGCCGAGCGCCCATACCGCGGTTGCTCGCACTTTGGCGTCGGAGTCGTGCAGCGCCGCAACGAGTGCTTCGACTGCACCGTTGTTTCCATCATCTCCATCTGCCAGGGCCCACGCTGCCATCTCACGAACGGGTGCACTTGCGTCGCGACGAACTGCATTTGCAAGCGCCTCAGTAGCGACGGGTTGGTCGGCGTAATCGGAGAGACCCCATGCCGCAATTCGTCGAAGCGATGCATCCGCATCTGTGCGCAGAATGTTCGCGAGCAGTACCGGCCGATCATCCTGCTTACCCTGCACGTGCGATTTATCACCAAGCATGCTGAGCACACGTGCAGCTGACTGCCCGGCACCAGCTCCAGCGCCTTCCAAAGATTTCGCAACGGACTTATTGATCTCTTTCTGCGTTTTCTCGTCGATCAGATTCTCTGTCGATCGCTGCACTTGCTTCATCGTTGTCTTGAGAACGTTGTCGACAACGGTTTGTACAACGGTGCCGGTTCCCGGGACGCCATTGTTCGGATATTTCGGCTCGGGCTCGGGTTTCGCGACAGGCTCGGGATTCTGCTCGAGCTTCGACATTGTCGGCGCGTCGATCTTTGGCGCCGGAGCCAACGTCACTCCGTCGTGGTGGGTCGTCGTCGATGCAATCGGTTTTTCGATCTGCGCTGCGCGCGGAGCCGGTGCTGCAGCACTCACAATGATTGCAACAACCGCGAGCGATGCGATCAATCCAGCAGACTGCCAGCGACTGGGGCTCGAGTGTGCGAGCTCCGGATCGAGAATCGCAAGCATGCGACCCTCGAATTCTTTGCGTCGTGCCATTGCCAGTGCCACCGCCGGCGTTGCATCACCACGCACTGAAGTAACTATATCGAGAAGATGCTCGGCGTAATCACTCGGACGTGCGCCACAGCTGAGTGCGAGATCATCGCACGCGCGCTCGCTCTCGGAGCGAAGGTGCTTCGCTGCGCTCCACACGAGTGGATGGAACCAATACACTGCGCAGGCAAGTCGTCCGAGTGTGTGTCCCGCGAGATCGTGACGGCGAACGTGCGCGAGCTCGTGAAGCAGAACCGCATGCCGCCGATCCTGAGACCAATTGTCGCAATCAGCAGGGAAAACAATCGTGGGATTCAAAACTCCGCATGCGAAAGGCATCTTCGCGTCTTCGCTACGCAGCAGGCGAGGTGCCTCATCGACGCCAAGACGGTCGGCGACTTCATATAGAGGTGTCAGCCAGTCCGGAGTATCGAGCGGACGAGCCCGGCGAACGATTCGGTGAACGGCGAGTGCTCCGTAGAAAAGCCAGCCTGCGAGCACGACCACAACTGCTGCCCAGATTGCGAGCAAAGCAGAGAAGCCGCTCAGGTTGCTGATTCTGTCGAAGATTCCGGTCGATCCTGCGGGTGCGGCAATTTGATCACGCGCGATTGAAGCGGATGACGCAGAAGGAGTCGGTGTACTGTTTATTGCCGGCAGGGTGGAATTGTCCGTCGAGCTTGCTTCGTTCGGCGTAAATGCTGGAGCCGAGGAGCTCGGCGTTGCAGCTTTTGCGGGCGGAAGAATCGCAAGACGAAGCGGAGACCACGCAGTTAGCGCGGGGACGAGCAGCAGCGTACCCAGCGTCACAAGCCATACGAGATGACGCGCGCCCGCCGACGCTCGCCGCATTGTAATGGTTACGGCAATGGCAGCGACGAGGATGAGAGTCGCTTTCGCCAGCATCATCAACGTCGAGATGTTCGACGAGGGAAGGGCGAAGATGTTGGTGAGGAGGGTAGCGAGCATGGCGTCTACCTCCCGCTCTGACGAGCGCGGCGAATCGTGTTGCGGAGCCTGGTGATCTCGGCGTCTTCCAGGTCGACGTCGGACATACGAAGGAGAGCGGTGACTGCCTGCTCGGGCGAATCGCCGAAGTACGTGCGAACGACGTGTGCAAGAACGTCGTCACGCGCGTGCTCTGGAGATTCCGCCGGATAGTACACGTAGCGGGGACCATCTTCCTTGTGGTTGATGAGTCGCTTCTCTCCGAGGATTCGGAGAATCGACCGCACCGCCGAATACGTCGGTGGATCGGGCAGCTCGGCCATGATCTCAGCGACGGTTGCACCGCTTCGCCGAAAAAGGATGTCCATTACCTGTCTCTCGCGTCGGGAGAGATCGGGCGTTGCCGACTTTGTTTTCATGATTGTGATTGAGGCAGTCATTGTGAGCGACCGATTGAATTGTACGGCCGTGCAATGAATCTGTTGCACGTGTGTTGAAAAATCAACTGTGCTGAATTTTCAACAGCGACCGCGTTTTGTCAAGTGTCCGTTTCTTACGATGTCGCGAAGAGCCCGAGCGGTGTACTGTTGTCGCGTTTCTGCTGTGGGACGCGGACCTCCACCCCAATTCCCTCAGTGCGTTTTAACGTACCTGCATTGGCATACCATAAGGTTGCCGAGATCCCGCCGGGGATCCGCCACCCTGAGAACTACGTGCGCCCCGCGCAATTCAGGCGGCAGCTCGCGTCGCTTCAGCGTGCCCGATATTCCTCGATAACCGTCTCGCAGTACCTGGCGTATCGTCGTGGTGATGGAGCTCTTCCGCCGCGGCCCGTGATGATCACGTTCGACGACGGATATATGAGCAATTACGAGATTGCTCTTCCGATCGTGCTCGAGCACGGATTCACCGCGACGGTGTTCATTCCGTCGCGGTTGATCGGATCGACCAACGTGTGGGACGACGCGGAGATTCAGGAACCGTTGCTCGGCATTCCTCAAATCCGCCAGCTCCAGAAAAATGGAATCGAGTTTCAGTCACACACCCGAACGCATGCCTCGCTGAATGCAGTGGATGATGCGACTGCGCTCGACGAGCTCCGCGGATCGCGGTGTGATCTCGAAGATTTGCTGGGCGCTCCGGTGGACGTCGTCGCGTACCCGTGGTCTCGCTACGACACGCGTGTAAAACAGCTCGCCGCCGATGCTGGATATCTGGGCGGAGTGATTCTGCGACGAAGGGTGAACTTCGACAGCACTCCATTGTTCGAGCTGCGACGGATTGGAGTTTCAAATACAACATCTCAAGCTCGTTTTGTGTGGGACCTCATGCGGCTGAGGTGGCGGGGTGAATAAAACGAGCAAAGTAGTTGTCGCAATGTATTCGACCGCCGAATCCTGGCGAGGCGCGGGAATCAGCTTCGTGAACATTGCTCGTGGACTGGAGCGACACGGAATCGAAGTACGTATGATCGCCACCATGGATGAAGTCGCTCGCGAATTCGTTCTAGCCGGACTCAGCGTATGTCGTCTTCCCTCGGACGATTTCGAGGCGCTACGGCTTCGCCGTAAGCTCAGTGATATCAGAGCTGATCTTGTTGTCGTGGACCGCGCGCATGATCTCAGAGTTGCAACGCGCGCAGTGGTCGGTACGCGTGTCGGGATCATCAACCGATACAATCTCTTTCGCGCGAAGGTGCCCGCGGACCTGATGACCAGAGTGGCTTACAGGGATTTTGTGAAAGAAATCATTTTTCTTTCCGACGTGCAGCGGACCCGCGTGCTCGCGGCTGCGCCGTTCATGGGAAGTACGCCGGCTACGACGATTCATGAGGGTATAAATGCAGATTCGTTCCGTCCGGACACGGCTGCAGCAGAAGCGTTTCGCCGGACATACAAGATCGTGGGCGCGTTTCTCCTCGCTGTTGGTGCGCTGACCGCAGAAAAAAGATACGACTTCATGCTGGAATCCCTCTCCCTGCTTGGCGACGAAGCACCGCCCCTCATTATTTGTGGTGAGGGAGTTGAAGAAGAAAAAATTCGCCAACATGCGTCTTCGTTGCGTCTCGATGTTCGAATGCTCGGGCGGATTCCGCGCGAGCATTTGAGTGGTGCGTGCAATGCGAGTGCAGGCCTCGTGCACGCGGGCTGTGTAGAGACGTTCGGATTGTCTGTGCTGGAGGCAATGGCCTGCGGATCGGCGATCGTTGCGTGTAATGGAGGGGCCTTGCCCGAAGTCGTGGGAACCGATGGCGGCGCCGGTACGCTTGTGGATGCTGATTCGCGTGAGGACATGGCAAATGCAATTCGTTGTCTTTTCACGGAACCGGGACAGGCTTTGGCCATGGGCGCTCGCGCGCGTGAGAGAGCGTTGAGATTCGCGCTTGGGAAGATGGAGAAAGCGTACGCCGATGTAGTCCATCGGCACACGCGAGGTGGGTCGGTCTGAACGACTGGAGTGATCCGGTTTATGCGGATCGGCGGTACAGCGAAAGCGAGCCATGGCAATACAGCAAACGTGGCGTAGAGCGTTTGCGTTATCAGCGCATCCTCGAAGTCGCGCGTCAATTCCCCTCGCGCCGCACCTTGGATCTCGGTTGCGGTCTGGGACAGCTCACCAGAGAGCTCTCAAGTCTTGAGGGTCAGCTGTTTGGCTCCGATCTTTCGCCTGTTGCGTTGAGGCGTGCGCGTGTTGACTTGCACGCCAGCAGCCGACGAGTCGAGCTGTTTGCCGCGCGATCCATCGCACTTCCAGTTGCTGATGCATCTTTTGATTTGATCGTCGCTGCGGATGGTCTTTACAGCTGGGACATCGACCGGGACGCCCGAGCAATCGCGTTAGGCGAGATTCACCGAGCGCTCGCACCCCGGGGCCGTGTCGTATTCACCGAACACATGCGTCCAGCACGATTCGCCGAGTTCGTCGACGAGATCAAAGCGGGTCCACTGCACATTGAACGAACAACGTATTTTCATGATCGCCCCGCATACCAGTTCGAATCGTGGCTCAAGGGAGTCAGAACCCTCGCTCTTTCGCGTGCTTTGGTGAGAAGCGTACGAGTTGCGCGTGCGTTGTCTGGAGTTGGACGACTGTTCGGAACACGTGGGGCGCGCCACATTTGCGTGATTGCCCGCCGGGACTGATTAATCAATGACTGACGTCGCTGGAAGCTCTTCAATAGAAACATCCCGATTTGCCGGGGCCGGCAACGTTTCGCTGCTAAAGAGGTGTTGGCGGCCCGCCGGGCCCGCCGAGGAACCACCGCGCGCGGTTGTCGCTCTCGTCCATGGGATCAGCGAACATTCCGGCAGATATACTGCGCTCGTCGATCATCTGCCGGCAGCAGGAATCGCTCTGTGTGCGTTCGATCTGCGCGGGCACGGACAATCGCAGGGACAGCGCGGTCACATCGATCATTGGCAGGAGTACACCGATGATGTGCTTCTCTTTCTCGAGCAGGTGCGATCGCGCTATCCGTCCTCACCGATTTTTGTTTACGGCCACAGCCTCGGCGCGTTGATCGTAGCACAGTTTGTTCTCACTCATCCGGAAGGCCTCGCGGGAATGATTGTGAGCGGCATTCCCCTGATTCCCACTGGAGTTGCAAAGGCTCCGCTGGTTCTCCTGGCGAAAAGTCTTTCGCGCGTTTGGCCGAGATTTTCGGTTTCCCTCGGATTGGATGGGTCGCGACTGTCTCGTGATCCCGAGATGATTCGTGCGTACGAGCAGGACAGGATGGTCCATCACACCGCAACTGCACGATGGGGAACCGAGACGCTCGCAACAATCGCAAGTGTGCGAACACGTTTGGGCGAAATAAAACTTCCGCTTCTCCTTCTCCATGGAGAAGCGGATCCTGTGAATTCAGTCGAGGGAAGTCGCGAGCTTTACGCAGGTGTATCGAGCACAGACAAGGAGTTGCACGTGTATCCCGGCGGAACGCATGAACCGCATAACGACTCAATTCGCAAAGACGTCATTCGCGAAGTAGAAGAATGGATCAACAAGCACTTGCCGCCGAATGCGGATTGAGCTGTTCGTTGTTCCGTATGATTCGGGAATGCGCGGCGCCCGAATGGGAGCCGGACCGGAGCGCCTGATCGAAAGTGGTTTAGCTGATCGACTCACAGAGCGCGGTCATGACGTGAACGTGACCACGATCGAGCTGCCGAGTGGATTCTTCAATTCCGAGATTTCCGCTGCATTCAATCTCGATAGTCAGCTTGCTGACGAAGTACGCGCCGCTGCTGCTCGTGATGTATTCCCGATCGTGTTGTCGGGCAACTGCAACAGCTGCCTTGGCACTACTGCCGGAATTGGAGAAGAAGAGCTTGGCGTGATCTGGTTTGATGCACATGCAGATTTCAATACCCCTGATACAACGCCGAGTGGTTTTCTCGACGGGATGGCGCTGAGTGTGCTCACGGGTCGTTGCTTTCACCAAATGGCTGAAACGATCAACGGCTTTCATGCTTTCTCTGACGACTCTGTGGTTCTCGTCGGTGCCCGCGATCTCGATCCTTCGGAAGTTGCAGCGTTGGAGACGAGTGGTGTGACGCGCTTATCTGCTGCCGCGGTTGCAACCGATCTTGCTAATGCTATCCGGAAATTGCGTGACCGTTCCAAAAATATTTATCTGCATGTCGATCTCGACGTGCTCGATGCTTCTGAAGGAAGGGCGAATACATACGCAGTGGGTGGGGGACTATCAGTAAAAGAAATCGAGGATGCGGTTCGAACAATTGCTCGTGACCTGCGTGTGCGCGGTGTTTCATTGACGGCGTATGATCCTCTTGCCGACGTTGACGGTCGTGCGCGGGAGGCAGCGATGAGAGTGCTGCTCACTGTCGCAGATACGGTTGCTGCGATGTGAGTAGCGTCGAGGAACGCTTAGCCGAGCGACTTAGCGCCTGGAAAGTTCGAAGCGAGCGAACCTTTCAGACTGAAAGCTCCATGATCGCATTTGGAACGCGAGGCGATCAGCGTGTTGTCGTGAAAATCGTTAATCGGAAAAACGACGAGTGGTATTCCAGTCGTGTGCTCGACGCGTTCGTTGGGCATTTGCGCAGGTGGTCTTATCGGCAATATGGGGGTTCGAGGATGGCTATGGAATTCCGCGCGAATCCGTACCGATCCGGTTGGCATACGCACTAAGGCCGATGCTTAGTCGATGGGCTTGAGCTTTGCCTCGATCGCCTTTCGATCTCCCTCTAGAAACGGCGGAAGCGCAACGCGATCGCCGAGTGTCGCTGGATCTTCATCGACGGCGAAGCCGGGCCCGTCTGTCGCGATCTCGAACAGGATTCCATTCGACTCACGGAAGTAGAGACTCTTGAAGTAGAATCGATCGATTTCGCCGCTGTTTCGAACTCCCATCGAATTCAGCCGATCGTGCCACATGTGATACTCGGTTTCATTCGGCGTGCGGAACGCAACGTGATGCACGCCGCCCGCGCCCAGTCGCGCGAAAGGAAGACCGGGTTGCACTGCAACGTGAAGCTCCGCATGCGGACCGTCGCCGGCCATCTGGTAAACGTGAACCGGATGTACGATTCCGATTTCCTCTTCGCCGTCTTCACTCTCGTATTCGCGCACGTGCTCCATTTCCATCACGCGCGTAAGAATTGGATCGGTTCGACTCAGGTCAGGAACGCTGATAACAATCGGGCCTAGTCCGCGGATCTGGTGCTCAAGTGGTACAGAACTCTGTTGCCACGGCGTTGGCGGATCTCCACGACCATCATCATCAATCAGTGAAAGCCGTTGTCCTTCGGGATCCTCGAGATCGATCGTGAATCGTCCATCGCGTTCGACGATTCCACCATGAGACACCCCGTTCTCCTGGAGATAATCCGCCCACCAGTGGAGCGAGCGTTTGCCTGTTACGCGAAGACACGTGCGAACGATACTGTGCGTTCCGCGCTGCTCGCGGTCCATTGGCCAGTCGAAGAACGTGAGATCGGTCCCTGGTGTTCCGATCGCGTCAGCATAGAAGAGATGGTACGCGCTTGTGTCATCCTGATTGACGCTGCGCTTAACGAGGCGCATTCCGAGAGTCTTCGTATAGAAAAGAAGATTCTCTCTGATGCTGGCCGAGACTGCAGTAAGATGATGAATCCCGAGTAGTTGCATACTTGAAAATCTACAGCAAAAGAACAGGGCGAGAGACTTGTCTCTCGCCCTGTTTCACTTCGATTTCTTACTGCGCGAATACCTGTTCGACTGGCGTGACCTTTACCTTCTCGGCGGTGATGCCAAGCTTCCGCGCACCGATCACTTTGTCCTCCGCCAATAAATCAGCGGGCTTGTCAGCATCGTATTTGATCGGCGAGAAGCCTTCAGCGACAAGTGCGTTTTTCAAGGCTGAGGCATCCTTCGTGATGATCACGACGGAAAGATCTTTTGCGGAGAGGTTTCGCTTGATCGCAGCATTCACGTCCGCGCGGGTCATCTTCTGAAGCGCCGAGCGCATGTACTGAGTGTACTCGGGGATTCCATACCACTTGGAATCGAGCGCGTAGCCGAGCTGTTGATCCTGCGTCGCTGTCATGACGTACACGTTCTTCATTAGATACTGACGGGTCGCCTGGAAATCTTCTTCGCTCATTCCGTCGCTGATCAACTTGTCGAGCTCGTTGACTGCGATGCGGAGCGCCATGTGCGCATTCTCCGGAACAACTGGGCGAATCCAGACTTCGAAGATTTGGGCACGACGTGCAATGTTTGGATTCGGGAAAAACTGGAACATGCCGCCGGGGAATGCCTCGATGTAGGCGTAGTCACCATAGTTCATGCCGCGAATTCCACGGATGCGCTGATAAAGGTGCGATGTGGACATGCGGTGTTCGCCGAGCCACGCGCGCGCGACCGAAAGCGCGGCGTAATCGGGTGAAGAGCGAGTAACATCGATCGGAAGTCCGAGAGAGATTGCAGTTGCGCGCGTGTCTTTCTCGATGATCTCGACTTCCATACCCGTCGGACGATTTCCTTTCAGCGCTGTCCGAGGTGCGTGGGTCGTTGTCCCTGCCGGCAATGCCATTAGCGCATGCTGCAATGTTGCGGTCAGCGCAGGGGGAATATCTCCGTTCATGCCGAGCATGAGATTTCCGCGCGTATAGTGATCGCGAACAAATGCCTTTACGTCATCGAGAGTGATCGACTGCAATCCCGAGACGGTGCCGAGTACGGGGTGACCGTACGGCGTTCCGCGGAAGATGTTCGTTTGCAAACGCTCCTTCGCGAGCTCCTCTTCGTTTGCACTTCGAAGATCCTGACGCAGCGCGTTGAGCTGCGCATCCTTGATGCGCTTGAAGTCACTCTCACTGAATGCGGGATCGAGCAGCTGGGGAAGCGTGATGTCGACGAACTTGCGCCAGTTGTCACGGTGAATCGATCCCGTAAAAGTCGTCATCTCCTTGTCGACTTGATTGCCGAACGATCCGGCAATCGGATAGAGCGCCTGTGTAATTTGCTCGTATGTCATTGCTTTCGAGCCGGCGCGCGCGATCATCGACGACGCGAGAACAGCGAGGCCTTCCTTGCCCACTGGATCATCAGCTGAGCCGACCTTGAACAACATCTTGTAGCGAAGCTGCGGGAGTGGGTTTCGCTGAATAATGAGATTCGATTCCGCGACTGCATTTCCAAGGACAACACTGCTCGCCATCAATTTTGAAGTAAGTGACGGTGTGGTCGGCGCGGTCGAGGCATTGTTTGTCGTAGAGGCAATAGCGCTCGATTCGAATGACGCAATCTTTGGCTGCACCGCGATTTCAGCGGGGATCGGACCCTTCGACAGAGTTCCAACAACCAGACCGTTGTCGACGAAGTACGCGCGCGCAGCGCGCTGGAGATCTGCCGGCGTCAGCGACGCATAGTTGGCGTATGCCTTGTTGATCGTGTTGTATGAGCGATTGTAATAAACAAAGCTTGCCAGCGTTGTCGCGATACGATCCGTGTTGTCGAGCGAGCGAACAAACGAATAGCGCAGATTCGATTTCGCATCGGCAAGTTCTTTTTCCGACACCATACTCGTTCGTGCTTTCGCAACCGCCTTCAGGATTTCATCGCGAACGTAAGCGACGTCCTCCGGCTTCTTCACGCGAGCTGAAATAGTAAAAAGCTCGGGATCGACATTGCTCGAGTTGCTGGCGCCGAGTCCGTCGACCTTCTGCTCGCGCTGCACGAGCTTCTTGAAGATTTCAGAGGTCTGTCCGAAGAAAAGATTTGCGACCAGGTCGAGCGCAGCATTGTCCTTGTTCGTTTCGGAGAACGCGGGATTTCTGAAGCTGACGAACAAGTAGGGAAGTGTCGGGCTAGTCCACTCGACGTGCGCGTACTTGGGCCCCGTCGGCGGCGGCTCTTTCGGCGGATTCACCGTGTAAGTGCCGCGCTTCCAGTTACCCCAATACTTCTCGATCAGCGGCATGACTTCGTTCGGTGTCACATCTCCAGCGACGATGATTGTCGTTCTCTCGGGACGATAGAATCGATCGTAGAAGATTTTCGAATACTCGAATTGATTGGGCATGTTTTCGATGTCTCGAATGAAGCCCATCGTCGTGTGCTTGTACGTGTGCGTTGAGAACGCCGTGTCACGGACTGCTTCGTAAAGCTTGTTGCCGGGCGCCGCCGAATTCTTGTTGTATTCGCCAAGGATGGCGCGTGATTCAGTTTTGAAATCTTCTTCGCTGTATTGAAGATTCTGGAAGCGGTCAGCCTCGAGCTTGATCATCGACTCGAGATCTTCTTTGGCGAACGTGATGTAGTACTTCGTGACGTCGTCACTGGTCGATGCATTTTCGCGGGCACCGGCCTTGGTGATCAGATCGTTCATCTGCTCCTGCGTCATGTTCTTCGTGCCGCGTGACATGATGTGCTCGAAGAAATGCGCAAAGCCCGACTTGCCTGGCTCGACCTCGTTTCTCGATCCCGTCTGGACGGGAATCTGGAGCGACACGATGTTTGGAAACCCCGTCGGGACGATGATGACCTTGAGGCCGTTCGGCAGAGTTCTTTCCGTTGCCTTGAACGGGAGGATATCACCCGATGCGCTTGAATTGTTTGCGCTTTGCGCTGCCGACGGCTGCGCTGCGGCAATGGCGAGCGCGAGGACCGCGAATGAGAGTCGCTTCATTTTGTTAGTTGGAGTTGTAAGGATACTTGTATTCTACGACGGTGGAGTTGCTATCGCCAACGTCGCCGGTCTTTACATTCTATTACACCACAGACCAGGAGGCGGATATGAAATCTGATCTTGTTCGCGCGGTACGTGTCGGTAGTGTTTTGACCGTAGTGGCGCTCCTCGGCGCGGCGAGCTTTCGAAAAACGCCTGATTCGAACCTGCGTAAAGAAGTAGTCCGCCTCCGCGCGCATTTCGACTCCGTGGATAGCGAGCTGAGGGCCCGTAATGTTTCGAATCTCACGGCCGTCCAGCGGCAGCATCGCGCCGCCCTCGTCAAATGGCTCAAGGAATATCGCGACGCGGGCGTATTCCCGATCAACGACAAATTCGCAGGCCGCCTGGTTCCATTTTTCCGCGATTCGCATGGCGTGCTGTGCGCGATGGCGTATCTCATAGACAGATCCGGACGCGGTGACATCGTGGATAAGGTCGCGCGAGCTCGCAACAATGCATTCATTCACGAGCTCTCCGATGACCCGACGCTTATCGAGTGGCTCAATGAAAATGGCTTGAGCGTTGACGAGGCGGCGAGAATTCAACCGTCTTACGACGGAATCGGATTTCCGGGCGCAGAGAATCGTGTGTCAAGCGATTTCGCAATCACCACGATGTTACTCGGTGGTGGAGCGATGGCGTTTACCGGTATCAACATCGTAAGGCCAACGCTGACAGGCGAAGCGGCAGGCGCGCTTGTCGGAATCGCTGCGATCCTCAACGGCCTGAGCCACATCGACGAGAATCGCGGGACAAAGCGTGTCGCTTACGCCGGCATTTACGCGGGAAGCGCCGCGGTGGCTACCAGCATCGTGACTTTCCTTCGTGATCGAGCAAAGCATCATTCGACGAGCTCGACACCGCGCACAGTTTCCGTCGCGCCAGCGCTCATTTCCAATCAGCATTCGTATCGGCTGGGAATTTCGGGAGCAGCGAGATTCTAAATGAAGGCGAAGCAGGCCGGGCAGAGAAAGAAAGCGAAACGAGCGAAGAAGCCACTGACTCCGCTCGACCAACTGCGCTCGGTCTGCCTTGCACTTCCGGAAGCACACGAAGTTGAAGCGTGGGGTGAGCCCACTTTCCGCATTCGCAACAAGCTTTTCGCGATGTATGCCAGCGAGGGCACGCATCACACCGATGGCCGCCCGAGCGTATGGGTTAAATCGACAGCGGTGAATCAGGATTTGTTGATCAGAGAGCGGCCTGATCGATTTTTCTCGCCACCGTACGTTGGTCCGAGCGGATGGGTTGGCATCTATCTCGACAAACGCCCGAGCTGGAAAGAGGTCGCGGAGATTATTCGGGACGGTTACAACCTCATCGCACCAAGACGCCGAGCGGCTCGTTGAGCAACGCGAGGATTCGGCTCGCCGTTCCTGAAGACGCCGAACAGATAGCCGCGATCTATGCGCGCGCGGTAACCGAAAGCGCTACATCTTTCGAGATCGTCCCTCCCGACGCAGCGGAGATGACGAACAGAATGTCTGCGATTGTCGAGCGATATCCGTGGCTCGTTGCCGACGATCGTGGAACGGTGATGGGTTATGCGTACGGCTCGACACATCGAGCCCGGTATGCATATCAATGGTCTGCGGAAGTCTCGGCGTATGTGCATCGCGATCATCATCGCAAGGGAATTGGCCGCGGTCTTTACGAATCGCTTTTCTCGATTCTTGCATTGCAGGGTTATCGGACCGCGGTTGCGGGGCTTACGCTCCCGAACGAAGCAAGTGAAGAATTTCACAAGTCGCTCGGATTCTCAGTCATTGGCGTGTTTCATAAAATCGGTTACAAGAACAACGCGTGGCACGATACGCTGTGGCTCGAGCGCCCTCTCGCTCCATACGACACCGACATTCCTCAGCCGATGACAATGGCGCACGCGAGGCGCGACCCCGCTTTCGATGCGGCGTTGGAACGAGGCGAACAACTTTTGTAAGAATTTTGTTGAAACGGACATCGTAACAACTGAGCGAAGAACACTTCCTCCGCCGAGGGGTACGATTTTTCCGGAGGAAACGTGCTATGACTCGATCTCGCGCAATTTTCCTGAGCCTTGCGACAGTCGCAGTAACCGGTGTGTCCGACGCAATCCAGTCAGGGCAGACTGCTCGTGCTTTCGCAACAACCGCTGAAGCAGCCGGGCCGGACGTCACAGCACGCGACGTTCAGATTTCAAATCAGAAAATCCGCATGGCGCATGCAGCCCTCATTACGATGTGGGGCGGAGATTTCAGAGCGATTGGCCTTCGCTTCGCGCCCCCCGATCTCGTTCCCTATCTAACCGGCGTTCGCAGTGCGTGCGGAATTATGAGGCAGAGCAATGCTCTCTACTGTCCGCGCGATAACACGATCTACTTCGATGAAGTGTTCGTGGCGTCGCAGGCGAAGAAGGCAGCAGGTGATCTAGGTACCGACGGCGACATGGCGGCTGTTGGAATCGTGGCACACGAGATGGGTCATGCCGTTGCGATGCAGCTCGGCCATGTATTCCGAAATTCTTACGAGAACGAGTCGACGGCCGATTGTCTCGCCGGCGCGTTCGCCCAGCATTCGAGCAAGGATGGCTCGCTGGAGGATGGGGATATCGACGAAGCGTTCTACGCTATGTCCGCCGCTGGTGATCCAATTCCCGAGCCGACCGGCGATTCGCGCATGGATTCGTGGATTCTCGCCCGGCTCGCTCGGCGGGCGCACGGTACTCGCGAGCAGCGAATGGACAACTTCAAGCGCGGGTTGGACGGCGGAGCGGGGGCCTGCCTGGCGGAATTTCGGGCGGTCAAGTAAAGCGTGATCAACAAAGAACCGCGCGCTGCGCGGTTCTTTTGGTTTTTTGGAAACCATATCGCTTGACTGCGGGTCCAAAGCTCGGCATTTCACACTCCCCATGAAATACCCGAGACTACTTCTACTATTAATTGGCCTGCTCGCACTCGCGGCACCGCGGGCAGCACGAGCGCAAACTGATGTAATCCGTGGCCAGGTAAGCGGTCCCGACAGCGCTGGCCTCGAGGGCGTCACGGTTACTGCGACCTCCATATCCGGCAACGTCAGCCGTACCGCAAAGACTGATAGCCGCGGACGGTACACCATCACGTTTCCGGGCGGTGATGGCGACTATATGGTCTCCTTTGCACTCCTGGGTTACGGCGCTAAGCGATTCGAGGTCAAACGCTCGGCGGATGAGGATGTTCTCGTCGCCGACACCAGGCTCGCGCGAATCGGCGCGATTCTCGATCCTGTAAAAGTCAGTGCAGAGCGCGAGAAGCCACCGCGGAGCGCGACAACGCCTGACGTCGGCGGTACCGAGCAATCATTGAATAATCCCGCGGTGCCTGCGGATCTACTCGGCGATCTCGCAGCGATGGCTGCATCACTTCCAGGCGTTCAGTCGGTTCCGGGGTCAAACGGCGAAGCAGATGGGTTCTCGGTTCTTGGACTTGGATCGGATCAGAACAACACCACTCTCAATGGATTGCAGTTTGGAGGATCGAATCTTCCGCGCGACGCGCAGGTGGCTAGCTCACTCGTAACTTCGCCCTACGATGTCTCCCGTGGCGGATTCAGCGGTGCACAGTTCTCCCTACGGACGCGCTCGGGGTCGAATTTCATCACGCGCGGAATGAGTCTCAACGTCGATGCGCCACAGCTGCAGTGGAGCGATCGAGCGGGACAAGCGCTCGGTCAGAAGTATTCGAACTTTTCGCTCGGTGGAACGACTTCGGGTCCAATCAGGATGGACAAGGCGTTCTACAACTTTTCCTATCAGCTGGGACGCAGAGCGAACGATCTTCAAACACTGCTGACGACGGGTGCAAGTGGACTTCAGGCAGTCGGAGTATCAGCAGATTCTGTAGCGCGATTCCTCTCGCTGCTTCAAAACTCCGGCGTGCCGCTGACAGTCGGGGGAATTGGTGACAATCGCACGAGTGATCAAGGCTCGTTGTTCGGAAGTCTCGACTTTGCTCCTCCGTCTTCGACAAGAGGAACCGCGCTCAACCTCACGTTCAACGGAAGCTGGAGCAACCTGAGTCCCGTGAGCGGACTCGCGACGGAGCTGCCGTCGCACAGCGGTGACCGAACGAGCTGGCGCGGCGGAGTTCAGGCCCGGCACAACACATATGTGAAGAACGCAGTGCTCAGCGAGACGACCCTGGGTGTTAGCGGCTCGCGAGCGGTTTCCAATCCGTATCTGTTGTTGCCTGGCGGATTGGTAAGAGTGAATTCAACGCTCGATGATGGAACAAGTGGCGTTCAGAATCTGCAATTCGGTGGCAATCAGGCGCTCAATAGCACACAGACGACGAGCACGATCAATTTCCTCAATCAGCTTTCATGGGTCAGCGTGAACAACAAGCATCGTCTGAAGCTCACCGATGAGCTTCGGTTCGATGGTGCCTCGCAGGAAAGCTCGTCCAATTTGTTCGGGACGTTCGCGTTCAACTCCCTCGCAGATTTTGGAGCGAATCGTCCGTCATCTTACATGCGGCAACTCAGCCCGCGAACCCGTGATGTCGGTCAGGCAGTCGGCGCGCTCTCACTTGGCGACTCGTATCGCAGAACCGAGAATTTCCAACTCCAGTACGGATTGCGGCTCGATGGAAATAGGTTCCTTGCTGAGCCCGCCGCCAACGCTGATGTAGAGTCGATATTCGGAACCACAAATACACATCGTCCAAACGGCGCGTACATCAGTCCGCGTCTGGGCTTCTCATACACACTTGGTACTGCCTCGCAAATCGCCGGGTTTGAAGGAGCGGCCCGTACACCGCGCGCTGTGATACGCGGTGGAATTGGAGTTTTCCAGAATATTCCGCAGACCAATGCGCTCGGAACTGCATTGGATAACACCGGGCTTCCCGGAGGAGTTCAACAACTAACGTGCGTTGGGCTTGCGACTCCGTTGCCGGATTGGAATGCGTACTTGTCGAATGCATCCGCAATTCCAACGCGGTGCGCAGATGGAACTTTGGGGACGGTGTTTTCCAATGCCGCACCGAACGTGACTCTCTTCTCGAAGGATTATCGCGCATCGAAGAGTGTCAGATCGAACTTGCAGTGGAACGGTCCGATTCTTGGAAATCGATTTTCCGCTTCAATCGACGGAACCTATTCCCTCAATATGAATCAGCAGAGCATCCTCGATCTCAACTTCAAGCCGCAAACGCGATTTACGCTTGCGGATGAAGAGGGCCGTCCCGTTTTCGTTCAGCCGACGAGCATCGTGCCATCGACTGGCGCAAATGCCTCGCAGGATGCGAGAGTATCACCGAAGTTCTCGCGGGTTTCGGAAATTCTTTCCGATCTACAATCACGCAGCCGCCAGCTGTCATTCAGACTCTCGCCGGCGACATTCAGCTCGAGCTTCAGCTGGAGTCTTGCGTATGTGTACTCGAATGTGCGTGAGCAATTCCGTGGATTCTCCAGCACTGTCAGCAATCCGCTGGAAAAAGAGTGGGGGAGATCCGCGTTCGATTCGAGACATCAGATCACCTACAACTTTGGCTACAACTTCTTTGACTGGGTAAGAGTCAACTGGTTCGGCCAATTCAGATCGGGGTCGCCATTCACGCCGGTGGTTGCCGGCGATGTGAATGGGGATGGGTATCTGAACGATCGCGCATTCGTGTTTGCTCCGAACTCGGCAAGCGACCCGGCGGTTGGAGCCGCGATGTCGTCGCTGCTTGCGAACGGATCAGACGCAGCGAGGGAATGTTTGTCCAAGCAGCTCGGCCAGCTCGCTGCGCGCAACAGCTGCCAGGCTCCGTGGAGCTCGAACGCGTCGATGTCGTTCTCATTCAATCCTATCAAAGTTCGAATGCCTCGACGCGCAACGCTTTCGTTCCAGCTTTCAAATCCGCTCGGCGCTGCAGATCTGCTTATCCATGGATCGAGTGGATTGAAAGGATGGGGACAGCCCTCGTTCCCCGACGCAGCGTTGCTCTATGTCCGTGGATTCGATCCGGTGACGCAAAGATATCGATATGACGTTAATCAGCGCTTCGGATCGACGAATCAGGCGCAAGGATTCCGAATCCCGGTAACGCTAACTGCGATGATGAGATTCGATGTCGGTCCGACGCGAGAAAGACAGCTGCTCACACAGCAGCTCGATCGCGGCCGGCGAACTGAAGGAACGAAAGTTCCCGAGAGTTTTCTCCGTGCGATTTTCTCGAGTGGCGGGATTCCGAATCCACTCGGGACGATTCTTCGACAACAGGACAGCCTCAAGCTCACGAGCGTTCAGGCGGACAGCATTGCCGGCTTGAATCGCGCGTACTCGATTCGAAACGACGCGATCTGGAGCCCTGTCGCGAAGTATTTCGCCGAGCTACCCGCGAATTACGACCATGATGAAGCCTACGACCGTTATATGACGGCGCGAAAAGCGACGGTGGATCTTCTCATGAAGATCGGACCAACTGTCAAGGATCTCCTCACGGCGGAGCAGCGCAGGAAGCTGCCTGCGTTTGTCGCGAGTTATCTGGAGCCTCGGTATCTCGCGTCGATTCGATCGGGGACCGCAACGTTCACGGGCGGCGCCGGATTCGGCGGCGGTGACCGCATCGATGCCACGTTCGCGGCCATCGGTGCGGGCGGCGGTCAAGCGATTACGATAATCAGACAGTAAACGACTCACATCAACCTGACCCACTATGAGAATTAGAAATCGGTTTGCATCACTTGCTTTTATTTGTGTTGCCGCGGCGACTGCATCAGCACAGCAACGGCCGGCGATCCGGCAGCTCGGCACTGTCGTGTCGAAATCCGCCGAAGTGCTCGGGGGCGTTCAGGGTGTTCGTCAGCTTCCGGACGGACGTGTATTGGTTAACGACATTGCGAAGCGGCGTGTCCTGCTTTTCGATCCAGCACTTTCCACGTTCACTGTGATTGCAGATTCGACAAGCGCAACCGCCAACGCATACAGTGGGCGTTTCGGTGGATTGATCGCATACAAGGGTGATTCATCGATCTTCGTCGATCCGAATTCACTATCGATGCTTGTTATAGACGGCAGCGGCAAAGTTGCTCGCGTTATGTCAGTGCCAAGGGCGCAGGATGTGAGCGCATTCGTCGCAGCTTCGGTCGACCCTGAGGGTCGGTTGGTGTATCGCGCTCCGCCAAATTTCAGATTGCCGGGGGGCGGTCCTCCAGCGCCCGGCGGTGCATTCACGCCACCGGAAATTCCTGATTCCGCAGCAATTGCGCGGATCGACATTGGAACGCGAAAGCTCGATACACTCGGCTGGATCAAAACGCAGAAAGTGAAATTCGACATGGTGCGCGATGACAATGGAGTTCGCGTAACATCTCAGACAAATCCGTTACCGACTGTCGATGATTGGGTGGTGCTGCCGAATGGAACCGTCGCGTTTATCCGCGGCCGCGATTATCACATCGACTTTGTGGGCTCCGATGGGAAGATGGTGTCAGCCCCGAAGATCCCTTTCGACTGGCAGCGACTTACTGACGAGGACAAGGTTGCATTCATCGATTCCCTCAAAGCGGCGCGCGCACGTTTGGGCGCGAATGCACCAAACGTTGGCTTTGGTGGAGGCGGCGGTGGTGGTGGTCCAGTCACAACGCAAATCGTTATCGGCGGCGGGCCGGGCGGCGCAGGAAGAGGTGGTCCGGGTGGGCCAGGCGGCGGCCCCGGTGGCGGCCCCGGTGGGAGCGCGAACCTGCAGACTAACTTCGTGCCTGCGAGTGATCTACCTGATTACAAGCCGGCGTTCTTCGCCGGGAGTGCGCGGGCTGACTACAACGGTAACATCTGGATAAGAACCATTCCCACCAAAGCGATTCCTGGTGGACCGGTTTACGATGTGATCAACAGCAAGGGCGAGATCGTGGAGCGCGTACAGATTCCGGAGAATCGTACTGTTGTCGGATTTGGATCCGACGGTTCCGTGTACCTGGCCAATCGGGTCGAGACCTCGGTGTACCTGGAAAAAGCAAAGATCAGATAAACGGGTAATCCAGGGGGAAGGGGCCGCTTGGTCCCTTCCCCTATGCCGAAAACAGGGGATTTGATACAAAAACAACACCTGAGTGATATAAAAGCGGCACTGTTTTTTTCGGTCCGCGAGATAAAATGGGAGGGTATTCGACCACCGGGTCGAAACTAAATGGGCCTTCCCGAGATTTCCGATGACGAGCCGCACCCGCTGGACTCAGCAGGACCTTGAGCAGCTGGAAGAGTTAGCGAAAAAAAACTTCTCGCTTCAGATCATAGCGCTCAAGCTGGGACGCACGCGCGAAGCAGTGGACGCCAAGGCGTCACAGCTCAACATTCCGCTGCGACGAATGAAAAGAGCGTACCGTCGCAAGGGAGCTGCTGCATCGCACGACGAGCACCTCGGATCACACTGATTCGACCGGAACCGACCTCAGGAGCTTCCCTGAGTTTGTTGCCGAGGAAGGAGGTGCCGGATAAAGTTCGCTGATGATTCAGCGACGCGCGTTCTCGTCAGACAATTGGGCCGGCGTTCATCCTGAAATAATTGCTGCTATCGCGGCCGCGAACACCGGGCACGCTCCCTCGTACGGCGAAGACGAATACACGAAATCGGTCGCCGAAAAGATCGGCGATTTGCTTGGTGCCGAAGAGGTTTTCTTCGTCTTCATGGGCACAGGCGCGAATGTGCTCGCGCTTGAAAGCATCGCCCGCTCATACAACGCGATTATTTGCGCGAGCTCAGCGCACATTCATACGTCCGAATGCGCGGCAGCCGAAAAGTACATTGGCTGCAAGCTTCTCCCGGTCGCAGCCAGTGACGGAAAAATCAATCGCGAAGGAATTGCCGAACACGTGCATCACCTCGGCAACGAGCACCATGTGCAGCCCAGCGCCGTGTCACTGTCACAAGCGACGGAATACGGAACCGTTTATTCGCTCGACGAGGTGCGTGTGATCACCGCGTATGCGCACGATCACGACATGCGCGTGCACATGGACGGTGCGCGGCTCGCAAACGCCGCCGCACATCTTGGAGTTTCGCTTCGCGCATTGGCGAAAGATTCCGGTGTTGATGTCCTATCGTTTGGCGGAACGAAGAATGGAGCTCTTGCTGCCGAGGCTGTCGTTTATTTCGACAAGAAGCTCGCAAAGGATTTTCCGTATCGCCGCATGCAGGCGATGCAGCTAGGGTCAAAGATGAGATTCATCGCTGCCCAGTTCGACGCACTGCTCACCGATGATCTATGGCTCCGCAGCGCGACGCATTCAAATCGGATGGCTGCGCTGCTTGGCGAGGGACTCGCAAAGATCCCGGGAATTACGCTTACACAGAAAGTTCAAGCGAACGAAGTCTTTGCAATTTTTCCGCGGGAGCATATTTCGCGGCTGCAACAGGTATTCGAGTTTCAGGTATGGAACGAAGCTAGTACTGAAGTGCGACTTGTTGCCTCGTTCGACACCACCGAAAACGACGTGACGACTTTCGTGGACAGTGTACGCGAATGCGTCGGGAGTTAAGGAGAACAATATGGATTTGAAGACTGCGAAGGTATTGGTCACGGGAGGCAGCTCCGGAATCGGATACTCGACTGCACAGCTGCTTCGTGATCGCGGAGCGGAAGTGGCAATTTGCGGGCGACGTGCAGACGCGCTCGACGAAGCTGCGTCGGAGCTCGGGGCTTTGGGAATTGTCTGCGATGTGTCCAGGGAAGACGAAGTGAAGCGGATGGTCGACCGAGTGATTGCGGAGCTTGGCGATTACAATGTGTTGATCAACAATGCGGGATGGGGATCGTGGGCTCCGTTAGTCGACACGACCGTTGCGGATTTCACGCGTGTTTGGCAAACGAACGTACTTGGCGCGATGCTGGTTGCACGAGAATCAGCGCGATACTTCGTCAAGAAAAACACTGGCAACATCATCAACATTGCGTCGACATCGGGACAGCGCGGCGGTGCCGGCGGGACGACCTACACGTCGACGAAATTTGCGCTCTCGGGAATGACCGAATGCTGGAGAGCCGAGCTCAGGAAAAACAATATCCGCGTCATGCAGGTAAATCCGAGCGAAGTTCTGACGAATTTCTTTGTCTCTGCGGGCCGCAATGCGCGGTCGACTAACGAGTCGAAATTAAGAGGCGAAGAGATCGCTCACACTATCGCGTCGATGCTCGAGATGGATGACAGAGGGATGATCGTTGAGGCGACGGTGTGGGCGTCGAACCCGCGCGACTGACAAAAAAACCAAGACGACACCGAGGCGCCGAAACACCAAAGTTCACCGAAGTTTTTAATTGGAACTACAACAGCACTGCTGACTACTGACTAACAGCACTGCGGCTGCTGTTCAATAAAAGGAATTCGGTGTGCTTCGGTGTTCCGGTGCTTCGGTGTCTTCTTGGTTTTAGGAAGTCAGAGGTTGAAGCACGCGCGTGCGGCGTAAACGATCACATCGGCCGCTCCCTTTATTCCGAGCCACCCGGTGTTGATGGAGAGATGATAATTCTCCGGGCTGCTCCACGAACGATCCCAGTGGCGCCGCACCCACGCTTCCCGATGCGCGTTCGTCTCATCTACAACACGCGTTGCGTCTTCTTCGCTGAGCTTGTCGCGTTCCATTACGCGCTTCACGAGCACACGCTTCGGCGAATGACAAAAAACATGTAGCGCATCCGAACGCTCGGCGAGCATAGCCTGTGCGCCGCGTCCTACGACCACAAGCGGACCCGATGCAACAGCTTCTTCGACGACGTGTTGAGTCACTTCGACCAGCTGTTCGTCTGTCGGCGCGCGACGAGCTGCAGTCAGGGGCGTAATCCATTCCTGCGAACCGAGCGTCAGTGCTTCGGTCAATCGCTCGACAAGAGATGGAACGCGTTCTTCGCGCGCCGCCACCTGGGCCGGGGTAATTCCCAATCGTGCGGCAACTTGATCGACGACGGAATTGTCGAGCAAAGCCCACCCGAGCTCACGCGCAACCAGCGCGGCGACTTCCGACCCTCCGGAGCCGTATTGTCTCGAGAAGGTGATGATCGCCATCTATTCCTGGTACGGCCGCCGGCGCTTCTCCTCGTGCGAACGTCCATACATCCCGGCGTCTGACCTCGAGATCTTACGGCGAGCAACCAGCGACTCGAGAATCAGCTCACATGCTGCTGCGACAACAGGGATGTCGCTGCTCTCCGCGAGTCCCGTCATCTCGACAGCGTCGGTGAGTCCAGGCACAGTCTCGAATCCACGCACGGCGGCCGCTGCTTCGACGTCATCAGTTACCTGAAGCGCACCACCCGCATCGAACCACATGATGACGTCGTCGGTGTTGATTCCTCCGGCTCGATCCTGAAACGTTGCGTCAGCCGCGCGACGAATCAGCTCGCGCGCAATATTGTGTCCGCCGACAAGCTCACCCTCGTACTCGAGCTCGATCTTTCCGGTGATTGCCGGAAGCGCCGCGTAGATGTCTCCGATTCGCGGAACGATTTCTTTCTCACTCGTGATCAACGCACGACGTTCTGCATTGGACACGATGTTTTCCATCACTGTTATGGGCATTCGCTGCGACACGCCTGAGCGCTTGTCGATTCGCTTGTCGTCGCGCGCTTCGAATGCAATTCGTTCAACTACTTCAGCGATGAAATCCGGAACTCTGACGGGAAGTCGGCCACGATCGGTCCACGCTTCCTGATCGGTAATCGCCATCCCGAGCTCTACAGTCTCTGGATAGTGTGTCATTACCTCGCTGCCGATACGATCCTTGAGCGGTGTAATGATCTTTCCGCGCGCGGTGTAATCCTCTGGATTCGCAGTAAAGCAAAGAAGAACATCGAGCTGCAGACGAACAGGGTACCCTTTGATCTGAACGTCGCCTTCCTGCATGATGTTGAAGAGACTTACCTGGACTTTGCCGGCGAGATCTGGAAGCTCGTTCAGCGCAAAGATTCCACGGTTCGCTCTCGGCAGCATTCCGTAGTGGATCGTGAGCTCGTCGGACAAAATGTGTCCGCCACGCGCTGCCTTGATTGGATCGACATCGCCGATAATGTCAGCGACGGTTACATCCGGAGTGGCGAGTTTTTCCACGAAGCGGCTATCACGCTCGACCCAGGCGATCTGAGTTGCCTCGCCGCATTCGTCCAGCATGTTGCGGGCATACTTGGAGATTGGGGCGAACGGATTGTCGTTCACTTCACTCCCGGCGACAATAGGGATTACATCGTCCAGAAGGGTGGTGAGCGCCCGGAGAATTCTCGACTTCGCCTGGCCTCGGAGGCCGAGGAGGATGAGGTTATGCCGGGAGAGCAGGGCGTTGACGATCTGCGGCATAACGGTGTCTTCGTAGCCGACGACTCCCTCGAAGAGTGGTCCGCCGCGTTGCAGCCGGCTTAGCAGATTCGCACGGAGCTCGTCCTTGACCGATCTAACGGCGCGATCAGGTGCGCCGAACGGAGATCGCTTGAGTGCTCCAAATGTTTGCGGATACGACGAGGACAATCCTTGTTACTCCGGAGAAAACTTATCTGCGTTAATCTATTGGGGCGTTCGTGGTCAGCGGTACACCCTTTGCAACTTACACGGCTGTACCCGACCGGTACGGGGAGAAATGCCCCCTAAAGCCTTGACACCCGAACCCCGCTCGGTAACTTTTCGCGCCGCGCCAACAACGAGCATCGCGACTGCGTGCACGGACCGGCGTTTTACCACGTTGGCCCCTTTCAAGGAGATTTTAGAATGAAGCGCATTGCTCTCGTCGCCGCCGTTCTCGCCTTTGTCGCATGCACGAAGAAGGACGAGACCCCAGTAGATACCGGTGCAGCGATGGCCCCGGCACCCGCCGCTATGGACACCGGAATGAAAATGGTCGATTCCACCGCGATGAAGGATTCGATGATGAAGGACAGCCTGATGAAGGATTCCATCGCAAAGGCAGCGAAAAAGAAGTAGTCTTTCGCTTTCGCTCCACCGAAGGCGCGGCTTACCCAGTCGCGCCTTTTTCCTGTCCGGCGATCTGCATTGTGCACTCACCGCCGTCCCAGCGCGCGTGCAAGACAGTTCCAGGAGTCACTTCCCGTCGCACCATGGCGAGGGCAACGCCGCCCTGTCGCGGTGAAATAGCAACGCTTCTCACGTCGCCGACAATGTTGCCGGTGTCGTCGAGAAGCTCGGCATTTGTCGGAGGAATCGAAGCGCTGACGAAGTGCAGCCGCCGAAGAAAGCGGTTCACATGCCCGCGAAAATGAACGCGCGCGACTGTCTCCTGTCCTGTGTAGCAGCCCTTCGTGTAGGAGATTGCGCCAAGCTCGTCGAAGTTTGCTTCCTGGGGAATTGTTGAATCGTTGATGTCGATTCCCCATTCGGGCCTACCGGCTTCAATACGCGCAATGTCCCACGCGTGTGCGGTTCCAGGAATGGCGCCGGCGGCAAGCAATTTTTCGCGAATGACAGCATCGAGGGATGTCGGTGCAAAGATCTCGAACACTTCCAGATCGAGCTCAGCATTCCGCGCAATCATCACGCGTGCATCGCCCATCGGAAAATGAAAGTGTGCGTATGGTGACAATGCGCCGATCGTGAGCTCTTCCACGCCCAGTGCCGATGCAATGATGCGGCGGGCTTTGGGGCCAACTACGGCAAGGTCGCCCGTCTCAGCAGTCACGTCGCGATAGGGAGTGAGGCGGGGGTTCACATATTTCTTCACGATCTCCCGCCAGTTGTTGGCGGCGCGCGCGGAAGTATCGGTGAGCAGGCCTTCTGACTCGGCGAAGATCCGAATGTCTGCCGCGATCTTTCCCTTCGGGGTAAGCGCGGCTGCGTACTGTCCATGACCGGGAGCCAGCGCCGCGACATCGTTGGTGACGAGGCCGTTCACGAGCTCGGCTGCGCGCGGGCCTCCGAAGCGGATACGCAGCCGGTCCCCGCGATCAATGAGCAATGCGCCCGAGCGCATCGTCGTATACTCGCTCGAGTCGGACATGGTTTCAATTAAACTGGAGGGAGGCACATTCACAATCCAAACACTAAAGCAACCCATCGGGTTTTGGGTGAATAGTTCTCGGCCATCGGCTGTCGAGTGATGAGTCGTCAGTTAAACCAAACACTGAAAACCCGCTACTGACTGCCGAGAACTATTGACTCAAAACCCGATGGGTTGCTTTAGTATGCTCAGTCCGCGATCCTCTTAACGGTCGCGCTCCGACATCATGCCGTATGATGCATCCAGCAGGTCGACTGGATGGATTGCTCGAGTCTTCGACCCGCTGCGAAGTAATCCAGCTCCGATCTGCATCAGGCAACCCGGATTTCCCGTGGCGACGAACTGCGCGCCCGTCTCAGCAATGTTGGCGAGCTTCGTTGCGAGCACGGCATCGGAAACTTCGGGCTCGACGAGATTGAAAATTCCCGCGCTGCCGCAGCATTGATCGGAGTCTCGAAGCGGAACGAGCTCCAGCTGCGGAATAGCGGATAGAACCGCAAGCGGTTGCAGCGACACTCGCTGACCATGGAGCAGGTGACACGGAGCGTCGTAGCAAACTCTCATCGGCAGTGGTGCGCCGGGCTTCGGACCAGCTGACGCGAGGAGCTCGCTTACGTCTCGAACACGCATCGCAACCCGCGCTCCTCTCTCGCTCCATTCTCCGTCGTGCTCGAGTAAATGACCATAGTCCTTCATCATCGCGCCGCATCCAGCCGAATTCACAGCGATGAATTCAGCGCCCGACTTTTCAAATGCTTCGACATTGGCACGAGCGAGCGATCGTGCGGTCTCGAGATCACCCGCATGTGCGTGCAGCGCACCGCAGCATCGCTGCCCCTTCGCTTCGACGGTCGAATAACCATTCACTCTGAGAACACGCTCGGTTGCGCGATTAGTCGAAGTGAACAATCCTTCCATCACGCACCCTTCGAGCACGGCAGTGCTGCCGCGCTCCCCGGTAGTCCGCGTCGAATACGCTTCGCCTTCCAGCGGACGGCTGCTCGACGCAAGCATCGCCATCGAAAATCCAAGCTTGCCGCCCAAGCGCGCGAATAACGTGGGTAATGGAGTTGCCGCAAACAATCGCGACATGAACATGAACAGTGAAAGCAGTGGCTTCCGCGCAAACATTCCAAGAATGAATCGGGGAAGGAACGGCATTCGCTCCGCCTGGTGAATCGTCGCGCGGGTTGCCTCGAGGAGATGACCGTACGGTACTCCTGATGGACAAGCCGTTTCACACGCTCGACAGCCGAGGCACCGGCTGATGTGCGTTTGGACAGACTCGTTGTCCGGCTCGATGCGTCCCTCCAGCAGCGAGCGCATGAGAAAAATTCTTCCACGCGGACTGTCGTTCTCGTCCTCGAGCGCGAGATACGTCGGACACGATTGAAGACAGAATCCGCAATGCACGCAAGCGTCGATACCGGGAATTTCGTCCGCAAGCGGAGATCCCGGCAATGCACACTCGGGCTTTGCGTCAGCTGGCAGCGGGTCCCTTTCGATTTGTGTTACGGATGTCGTCATTGAGTAACTGGTCCGAGAATTCCCGGATTCAGGATTGCAAAAGGATCGAATGCGCGCTTGAGATTCTGTGAGACACGATCGCCAACTGCGCTCGGAGAAATTCGCGTCCACCAGGCTGCGGGCGCTTGCTCCAAAATCACGGAGTCGTTCGCAACCGGAGTCGCAAGCTGTTCCAGAACAGCTTCACTCGCCGGTCCTGATAGAATACACCGCACTGTTCCACGGCCGACCGATGCATGCATCGTGAACTTCTCTGTTGACGCTGCGATGCGCTCAGCTCGTTCCCACCGTTCCGGCAAGAGTGCGGGGAAGCCCGATAGACGAAACACGACACTTTCGTCATCATCCGGCTTACGTAACGCATCCCACATTTCCGGTGATGCGTCGACGAGAGCACCAAGTTTTCTCAGCGCGTCGGTCTGTGCGTCGACCGCAGCGCTATTGCCGCCAAGCTCGATAAGAATTATCGGACGTGCCGGAAGGCCAACCTTTCGTGCCGATCCGGCATTCAGCAGCTCGAGCGCAAATGGAATTACTGGTGCG
>DATLDN010000208.1:0-6272 GCA_035525855.1 Gemmatimonadaceae bacterium | reverse complement strand
CTCCATCTGAACGAAATCCATGTCAGCCGTTGAAGTGCCTACATCCTCTGCAGTGATGTAACGTCCCCCAAGACTTTCGACGAGGCGACCGTGCGCTCTGAAAATATCCTCTCTATTCGTCGTTCGATTGTCGCCGATGATGACAGATTTACCACCACCTAGGTTCAATCCTGCAACGGCGTTCTTGTAGGTCATGCCCCGTGAGAGTCGCAATGCGTCGACGATGGCTTCATCGTCAGTCGCGTAGCTCCAGAAACGCGTTCCGCCGAGTGCCGGTCCAAGACGCGTGCTATGAACTGCGACGATTCCGCGATAGCCGCATTTCGGCTCGCTTCCCATCGCAATTTCCTCGTGCCCCATTTCAGCCAGCGTATCAAATAAGTTCATGTTCAGAAAGTTGTGGTTCGCTAAAAATAAAGTTATCAGCCATCAGTCATCAGCTAGCCCGTCAGCCAGTCAGCAGTCAGCAGCATCAGTCGCGTGCATAGAGCTCTCTTGCAATAACGATGCGTTGTATTTCTGATGTCCCCTCGTAAATCTCGGTGACCTTCGCATCACGGAAGTATCGCTCAACCGGATAATCCTTGACGTAACCATAGCCGCCGAAGATCTGCACCGCCTGATTTGTGCAATACATCGCAGTCTCGCTCGCCATGAGCTTCGACATCGAGCAAGCCTGTTTGACGTTTACGCCGCGATCCTTTGCATTTGCTGTGAGATGCAGCAGAGCGCGACTGGCACTGACTTTTAGTGACATATCGGCAAGCTTGAACTGAATTGCCTGAAAATCCCGAAGCGGCGCCTCGAATTGTCGTCGCTCCGTAGCGTACGCCGTCGCTGCCTCCAGCGCAGCACGCGCGATTCCGATCGCTTGCGCTGCAATTCCAAGACGGCCGCTGTCCAGTGACTTCATTGCGTAAACAAATCCGAGATGCGGCTCGCCGAGGAGATTCGCAGCGGGCACGCGCATGCTGTCGAAGTTGAGCTGAACAGTCGGGGACGAGCGAAGCCCGAGCTTGTCTTCCTTCTTCCCAACATTGAAACCCGGAAGATCAGGTGTGACGATGAACGCACCTATTCCACGCGCGCCTTTTCTGTCGTCGCGCGAATCGGTACGTGCCATCGCAATTATTACGTCAGCGTGATTTCCACTCGTAACCCAGCTCTTTGTGCCGGAAAGAATCCAGTCGTCGCCGTCGCGAACTGCCTGTGTCGAGAGCGATGCCGCGTCGGACCCGGCTTCCGGCTCCGACAGAGCGAACGCACCTAGCATTTCTCCACGCGCCATCGGCCCGAGAAACCGATCGCGCTGTTCAGCACTTCCGAATTTCAAAATCATCTGCGTCGGAAGCGAATTGTGAACGCTCATCAACACCGCTGTTGACGCATCGACAGCGGCAATTTCCTCGAGAGCGATCAAGTAGGTCGATGTATCGACGCCGAGTCCATCGTATTCGTTGGGCAGCACCATTCCGAGAAAGCCGAGCTCGCCAAGCTTCTTGACGAGTGATGGCTCGAAGTGAGCATCCTCATCCCACTGTGAGATAAACGGCGCGATTTCCCGCTGCGCAAATTCGCGCGCGAGATTTTGGATCTCGCGCTGCTCTTCGGTGAGATCGTACAGCGACCAGGTCATTTCACTTCTGATAGTTATAAAAACCTCGGCCCGTTTTCCGGCCGAGCCAACCTGCTGCTACATACTTCTTGAGCAAGGGACATGGGCGGTATTTCGGGTCGCCCAACCCGTCACGAAGTACCTCGAGAATCGCAACACACGTGTCTAACCCAATCAGATCGGCGAGAGCGAGTGGCCCCATCGGATGATTCATTCCAAGTGTCATCACCTGGTCGATGGATTCCGCAGTGCCCACACCTTCCATCAAACAGTAAACAGCTTCGTTGATCATCGGCATCAACACACGATTCGAAACGAAGCCGGGATAGTCATTCACCTCGACCGGAGTTTTCCCGAGTTGAGTCGCGAGATCGACAACTCGCTTCGTCGTTTCGTCCGACGTCGCGAGCCCGCGAATAATCTCGACGAGCTTCATCACAGGAACCGGATTCATGAAATGCATTCCGACGACATTCGCCGGACGGTTCGTATGCCGTGCTATGTCAGTGATGGAGATGGAGCTCGTATTGGTTGCAAGAATTGCCTGAGGGTCCGCGAGCTTATCCAGATCCTGAAAGATTCTGTTTTTTAAATCGCTATTCTCAGTGGCTGCTTCGACAATGAGCGCCGCATTCCTGGCACTGTCGAGTTTTTCGCTCAGCTCGATGCGCTCCAACGTCTTGGCTGAATCCTCAGCGCTCAGTGTTCCCTTCTTCTGCTGTCGCTCGAGATTTTTCTGGATTGTAGACTGCCCTCGCTCGAGTGCCTCACGTGACACATCTATCATCGTCACGGGAAAACCCGACTGCGCGAACACGTGCGCGATTCCATTTCCCATCTGTCCGGCGCCGACTACGGCGATCCGATCATCCATTCGCTTGCTCCATGTGGCGTAGGTACCGCCCGTAGATAAACAACACAACAATGAACATCGAAAGTGCTGCAGCCATTCCGCCTTCAGGTCCCCATGTTCCGCCGGTCAACCAATCAGGCCCTGAATCGACAACACGATAATCGGGTGCGACAACAGCAATTCCACTAACCGGTGTGTGAAGTGCAGCGGCCATCATCCAGTTCCACGCAAAGTGTACCGCGATGGCGCAATACAAGCTGCCCGTCGCCAGAAGAATGGAACCGAGAAAGAACCCGGCGAGAATCACAAGCAATACTGATTCCGCGTCGACGCCGGGATTGTTGATGTGCATCCAGCCAAAAACTACGCTCGTGACGATGAGGGTCCACCGCCACCCGATCGTGTCGCGCAGAACGGCAAAAAGGTACCCTCGAAGAAAAAGCTCCTCGCCCGCGGCTGCGGGAAGAAGGTTTGCGAACGTAATTGCCGCGGCCCCGAGCCAGCTTCCATTTGCCGCTGAAACCGCTCTCAACTGTCCCGTGGACAGCAGCAGGAGCGAAGGCAACCCGATTGCAGCGGCACCCACGAGAAGACTTATCGCGATAAGCCGCGGTTGGAATGCAGCTCGTCCAAGCCACACGTAATCCCACGACTTACGGTCGATGAGAATGAGCGAAGCCGCAGTTGCGATGAGCAGTCCGAGCGGCATTGCCCACTCGCTTACGAGGGGACGATAACCCATCGCTGAAGCAGTTCGGTCTGTCAGCGCCTCGAGCGCGATCGTCATTGCGAGCGCAATGACGCTCAACACCAAAAAAAGAAGAACGCGCCCGGCGGCGCGCAGTCTATCGTTAAAGGAGAGCTTCGGGCGGGATGAATTCAATGCGCTAGCTAGCACGCTCGACGCTAAGCGCGACAGCGTCGCCTCCGCCGAGGCAGAGAGTCGCCAGGCCGGTCCGGGCGCTGCGGTCTTTCATTGCATACAGCAGAGTGGTCAGAACGCGAGCGCCACTGGCACCAATAGGGTGTCCGAGCGCAATTGCGCCGCCGTTCACGTTCACGCGATTCCAATCCCATCCGAGGCCTGCACCATCCGCGAGCGCCTGTGACGCGAACGCTTCGTTCGCTTCGATCAAGTCGTAGTCGCCAATCTTTCCACCGCTCTTTTTCATGAGGTTGTTCACGGCGAGAATCGGCGCGAAGAAAAGCTCCTGCGGCTCGGTTGCGCCTGTTGCGTAACCCGTGATCCGGGCGAGAATCGGAAGATTGTTGGCTTCGGCGTAGGCCTCTGATACCACGACAAGCGCTGACGCGCCGTCGTTCAAACTTGATGCGTTACCCGCCGTTACCGAGAGATCGGCGTTGTCACCTTTGCCGGGGAACGCGGGACGAAGCTTTGCCAAAGTCTCGTTGGTGGTGTCGCGACGCGGACTTTCGTCGGTATCGACGACGGTCGTTCCTTTTTTTCCCGCAATCTCTACGGGAACGATCTCATCCTTGAACTTTCCAGCATCGATCGCTGCGACAGCTTTCTTGTGCGACTCAGCCGAAAATCGATCCTGCTCTTCGCGATTGACCTTCGCCTTGCGTGCGGTGTGCTCAGCGTGACCGCCCATATGGACGTTGCATGACGAGCACCACAAGCCATCCTTGATCATTCCATCGACCATCTGTTGATCACCGAGCTTCGCGCCGGTCCGCATTCCATATACATAGTATGGAGCGTTGGACATCGACTCCATTCCGCCTGCAACTAATACTTCGTTGTCGCCTGCTTTGATCGATTGAGCGGCGAGCATCACCGCCTTGAGACCGGATCCACAGACTTTGTTGACGGTGACTGCAGATACCGTCGCCGGGATGCCCGCCTTAAGAGCGGCCTGACGAGCAGGTGCCTGCCCCGTTCCTCCCTGAATAACCTGGCCCATGATGACTTCCTGGACCGCATCAGGTGCTATGCCGGCCCGCTTCACGGCTTCACGAATTGCGATTGCGCCGAGCTCTGGCGCGGATAACGAAGAAAGTCCGCCGAGGAATTTGCCGATGGGCGTTCGGACGGCCGATACAATAACCGGAGTTCTCGATTTATCTGCCATGAATCGAAAGTTAATCAGTCAGGCAAGCGTAGCTGAGCTTGCGCGAACGCTGTTCATAACGTATTTCCTGCCCAACAATTCGTCGCCACCGGAGGCAGAATGAACCCTAGATTCTCGCTTGTCGCAGGTTTCGCATCATGTGCCATTCTCGCTGCGGTGAGCCTGCCTGCGCGGGCACAAACCCGTAACGTTGCGGGCAGCTGCCAGCCCGCATTTGGCTCGTCCATATGCACGTGGGCGAAGATGGCAGGCTCGAAAGTCGTCTCGATGGGGGCGAACGTTCCGCTTGCGGCAATCGAAAACACTCCAGCGGATGGTGAAATGGTCTGGCCGCCTGCTCCTGCCGCAGTCATCGCGATGCCGGCTCAAGCGCGGAAAGCAACCGGAGTGGATCATCTCACAGTTTACTGGGAGCATCACGGGCATCCGCCAACGCCGTATCTAACACCGCATTTCGATTTCCATTTCTACGCGATCAGCGATGCAGATCGGCAAGCGATCGACTGCACGAACAAAACAAAACCGCTCGTCGTGGCAACCGGATACTCTCTGTCGGACATCGACATCCCGGGGTTAGGAAAGCTGGAGGGACTTTGCGTTCCGGGGATGGGTATGCACGCGATAACATCATCCGAGCTGACTTCGACAACACCATTCGCAGGAACCATGGTGCTCGGATACTATGATTCGAAGCCAATCTTCTTCGAGCCAATGGTCGCCAAGGCGAAGCTGATGGAGAAAAAATCTTTCTCGCTTCCGATGACTGTACCGAAGGGTTTGGCGAAAGGAGTTCAGTATCCGAGGAAGTTCGAGGCGGTCTACGACTCCAAGATGCCCGGGTACCGGCTGGTATTTACTGAGTTCCGGGGAAATTGAGCGACGTTTGCCGCTCGCTAACCGCGTCCCGTCGCGCGCTCTGCTCTTCGCGGATCGTGCGCCGGTCCGCGGTGTGAGTCTGACCACCAGGCGAGCCCGAGCGTTACTGCCGTTCCCAGTATCCCGCTAATCCAAATCGCCTGCACAGACGGCGGCGTGCCGCCGAACTCGTTGGCAAAGTAGGCCACGAGTAAGAGGAAAAAGAGACTCCAGAAGCCGATTCTCCCTTGCCTGTCGCGCGGCCGTCGGACTCCAGCATAGAGCCGGGCGCCGACGAGAAACATTCCGACTTCGATAACCATCGTCAGCGTTTGATAGTTCCAGAGACCCAGTCCAAACTTCGGGCCGCCCGGCCATAGAGGCATGTCCGGTACATGCGTGATCCAGTCGAGCACCCAATGGCTCACGACGAGCGCAAAGATTATCCACGCGGACCGGGCTCGTTTGGTGAATGCGAAGTATGCGATACCGAACACTGCACCCATGATTGCGAGCGTTGCCAAACTATGTGAGTACGGGTAACTCACGAACTCGAGGGGAATCGGCTTCGCGTTCGGGACGATTCTCACAGTCTCGATGCCAAGTGCGAGCAGGATCGGCCAAAGTATGTCGGCGAGCTGTGCGGCAACGAACAGGGTCACTAACGACGTTCGTTGAACAGATCGTTTAGCGGCGTATCCGAGAGCGAAATGACCGATGAACATTTATCAAATATGGAGGCGGGGTGGTCAGCGTTCAGTTGGTTCTCTACTCGGTACCCGGTCCCCGATTCCGCGTGCCGAGGTGAGATGTCCGAGAAAAATCAATCTCACAGCTGTGTCGTTTCGGACAT
>DATLDN010000196.1:0-3981 GCA_035525855.1 Gemmatimonadaceae bacterium | reverse complement strand
CTTCGAGAGTTCCGAAATTCGCAGCGACGTATACATCCGTTGCGCCCGCGACCGGCACACGCTTCTCGTCGCGCATGATCGTCAACGCTTCGTCGAGCGAGCGCACTGATCGAACGCTCACCTCGCTCATTGCCGTCTTCATTCAGGCAATCCTTTCCACTTCATGATCGCGCGATAAATCGCCGAGTATCCCGTGCAGCGACACAGATTTCCGGCAAGCGCGACTTTTATTTCGTCGAGCGTCGGCTTATCACCGAGTGAAAGCGCAGCCATGATCATTCCCGGCGTACAAATGCCGCACTGTGCTCCGACTTCCTGCATGAAGTGATGTTGCAGCGGATGATCGCCGAGTCCTTCGATTGTAAGAACTTCGGTGTTGGCAACCTGTGAGAATGGAACGAGGCACGAGCACACGGGTTCTCCCGCGATCAAAACAGTGCACGCGCCGCACTCCCCTTCGCCGCATCCTTCTTTTGTTCCCGTAAGGCCACATTCCTCACGCAACACATCGAGCAGTCGCGCGGAAGGATTTGCGTCTACGTCGGCTGCTTCACCATTGAGAGTGAACTGCATCAAGCCGCGGCAGCAGGGATGGAAACTGAATCACACTGAGAGAGAAGCTCGGGTGTCGCGGGAATTTCGCGAACGTCGAGGCCGATGTGTCTGAGCGCACTCACAACGGCGGGCGCCGGACCATCCATCGGAAGCTCACCTAATCCCTTCGCTCCAAAAGGTCCGCCCGGATAGGGATTCTCCATCATTACAACATCGACTTCGGGCATGTCGAGTGTTGTTGGAATCACGTAATTCGTGAGCTGCGCATTCGCCATAGCACCATTCCGCATAACAACGTGCTCGAGCAATGCATATCCCATCCCCTGCGCAGTACCACCTTCGATTTGCCCACGCGCCAGTGCAGGATGAATCGGACGGCCGAACTCCTGAACCGCCGTGATTTTGATCGGATGCACTTCGTAGGTGTCACGATCCACCTCGAGCTCGACTACGTCGCATCCCCATCCATACGTCGCGTACGCGTCGCCGAGGTACTTCTCTTCGTCCCACTGAATCCAGTCGGGGGGATTGTACATTCGCTCGATGGAAAGCGGGCCGTTCTTCGCGTAATACTCCGCGGGCGAAAGGCCGCCGAGTTTTTCCTTCATCTCCTCGGCGCATTCTTCCAGAGTTTTTCCGACGACCATGCAGGTTCGCGATGCGACGGTTGGTCCACTATCGGCAACACGCGATGTATCAGGCTGCGCGACTTCGACAGTCTCGTATGGAATTCCGAGCGCGTCGGTTACGATCTGCGCGTGCATCGTGCGCGTTCCCTGTCCGATCTCGGTACTTCCCACCGCGATGCGCACACCGTGCGGCGTCAGATCGAGACGCGCTCGCGATTTAAGATTTCGCTCGCCGGCTCCAGTAAATCCGGCGCCGTGAAGAAACAATGACAATCCAATTCCGCGATTGGTGCCGCGGTATTCGCGACGCTTGCGATCGAAATCGGTTCGACGCACTGCTTCCTCGAGCACCATCAGCGCGCTCGTATCTTCGCGCAGCGTTTGACCGGTGGCTGTTTTATCCCCCGGTCGCAATGCGTTCATACGACGCAGATCGACAGGATCGATGTTCAACAGTTCTGCAATCCGATCCATGTGAACTTCGACAGCGAACTCGGTTTGCGGAGCACCGAATCCACGGAATGCACCATTCGGCGGCGTATTCGTAAACACCGCGCGCCCGTGGATGTGAATGTTGTCGCAGCGGTAAGGTCCTGCGGCGTGAATGCATCCGCGCGAAAGAACCGTCGGGCTGAGCGTGATGTAAGCGCCGCCGTCGAGGAGAACATCGATGTACATCGCGAGCAAGCGTCCATCACGTGTAACCGCGGTGCGATGTCGAACGATAGACGGGTGACGCTTCGTAGTTGCGACCATGTCTTCGACACGATCGTAAATAATTTTCACCGGTCGTCCGGACTTTAGAGCGAGCATCACAGCGTGGCCTGCGATCATCGACGGATATTCTTCCTTCCCGCCGAATCCTCCACCCGTTTCAGTTTGAATCACGCGTACGTTCGGATGCGCAGAACCCAGTAAACACCGCAAAGCCTTGATTACATAGAAGGGACATTGCGCGGAGCCATAGATAGCCATCCCGTTTTCCTCGGGGACAGCGATGACTCCATTCGGCTCGATGTAAACGTGTTCCTGGTGTCCGGTGCGGTACGTTCCTTCGACAATTACGACATCATCACGCTTCGCCGCATCTTCGAGCGCGGATTGAGTTTCGCCCTTCACGATGTTAATCGTCTTGAAGATTTGAGTCGCTTTCTCCGGATCGAAGAGCGGCTCTTCTTCGTCGTATTCGATGATGACATTCGCCGCGAGGAGCTTTTCCTTATCCGCATGTGCAAGAAGCACGATCGGTTCCGCCATGTGCTTCACTTCATGCTCGGCGAGGAATGGCTGGTCTTGCGCGATTAGATCGACAGCATTCTTCGACGGGACGTCGTGGTAGTCGACGATCGTGAAGCCGGTCGTGTCGAAGTCGTAGCGGATAGATCGTATGCGTCCGCGCGGAATGGTCGAGCGGATAGTTCGACCGTGCAACATCCCGGGAAACGTGAGGTCGTCCGCATACTTTGCGGCGCCTGTCGCTTTTCCTATTCCATCTTTTCTCGCTACGCTAACGCCGACTGCTGGCATCAGCGCAAAATGTGTTGTGGACGGGTTCGCGGCAAGCTCAAACGATACCGAAGCAATAGATGTAACCCATCGGGTTTTGGGTCAATAGTTCTCGGCGGTCGGCCAGCGGGTTTTGAGTTTCGGGTTTGACGGACCACTGATTTACTCGAACGCCCACCGCCGAGAACTATCGACCCAAAACAGGATGGGTCATACCGGCGTTATTTCACCTGACGGTCGCCGAAGATCACGTCGAGCACCGCATCATCGGTGAACATGCACCTCGCGTTATGCCCGCACGCCTCGACGACCAGTGTCTTGTGCTTCGCACCAAATTTTTCGTTCACGAATTTTCCGAACGCGAGCCCACGCGCGAGTCGAGTTGGACCCTGCGCCATCGCGGGACACGAAGAATCGAAGCCGTAGAGCGGAAGAATGTCGAGCTCACCCACGATGTAAGTCGTCGGTCTCGCCGCGAGCTGTCGCCTCAATAAATCGTCGGACAGTTTTGCAGTGTAACCCGTACGACTTTTAAATCCGTACGGCCAGTCATTGTAAGTCGTGCAATCCTCCGAACCACCGAATCGCCCGAAGGCTCCACCGGGCGTTGCACTTGGAGGAACCGTGTAACCCGGCGGAAGAGCGGGATATTCAGATGCGTACGCGCTGACACGCGGACGAAGGCTATCTGGATATGCATACGACGATGGATTAGCAACGATGTAGCTCACAGGAACACCAAGCCGATCGTGAACCTGGTTCGCCATTTCGTATCGATTGACGTATTGGCCGCCGGCAGAGTGTCCCGCGACTACAATCGATTTGAGATTCGGAAACACTCGCTTGTCAGCGAGCTTCCGAAGGACCTCATCGATAACGTCGAACGACGTCACGTTCTGATTGGCGCTTCCGGTTCCACCGGCGCGCCATGAGACACCAGCCCCACAATCAGTCCAGCTTATCTCATTCTGCGCGAGCGTATCTCTGCAGCCGCCTACTCCGGTGGATCCGAAACGCGGAGCGAGAACGATGGTGTTGTCGAGCGCGCCCGCGAGAAATGCGGCGGCGAGTGCGTGACGGAAATAATCGTCGGCGTTGCGGCTGGCTCCATGAATCAGAATGAATGCGCGCGTAATGCGCTCATTCTTTTTTTCGAGAGAATACGACCCATACACGAGCGTGCGCCCCGGTCCACCAGCGATCGGAACCCAATCGATGCAACTTGGCGTCGGCGTAGTGCATGCACTCTGCGCCTGCACGCCGTTGCCAGTTGATAGCGCCGCTGCGCCGA